>NZ_JBLFBO010000067.1:0-10899 GCF_047338595.1 Nitrospira sp. BLG_1 | reverse complement strand
CCAGCCGATCTTCACCGGCTTCGAATCGTACCACTGCGAGACGTCATAGCCCCGCCCGGAACTGTCAGCTGCCATGTCCGCTACCTCCTTGTTTTAAATGAAAACGTGCAACTACTGATTACCATAGTCCAAACACACAACCCCCACCGCAGGCACTGTATGAATTTTCACGATGGAGCCCGTAAAAGGTCCGCAAGTATCCGACAAAGCTTTAAGATGAGTCAAGCAAAATATCATGAAGATATCATCATGAAGACATCATGAAGAAGACTAACCAATCCCTGCTCTATAGTTCAAATCAAGGCCTTACTCAGGTGCCTGAGGTATACTCCTCCAGAATCTGGGAAGTCAAGATCACACATTAGTAGGGGTGACTGAGTGTACGAGAGAGACACCTGACTCATCAAAGCACTGTCTCATTCCTTTCTCGGCTATCACGCTCTGTCGGCAAAGTCCAACCGCGTCCCGTCCATAGCTTCCTACGTAGACAGGTAAGATCCTACTCAGACCACAGAAACTTGAAGGTTGACTATAAAGACTGATGGATTGCGCCCAGCCAAAATCGACCCCCTATCTACTGAGCGGATGGGGCGACTCAGACCAGTGCGGCTGACCGGTATACAGATCCCCACGCGGGGAAAGCGGCTGTCAATGAACGTGGTCGCCAGGAGGTGGGAGAATTTCTCGTTCCTGATTGAGCTGCGTAATTTGTTGCGTCAAGAGGACGACGTCCGTCCACCCAGCCCCATCCCCCTGAGGGATCCACCTGGCCCGTAGGTATCCAAATCGATCAAAAAGAAACTCGATGTGCTTCGGTCTCGTCCCTTCTCCAAACAAGTCAGGAAGAGAGAGCGTCCTTCGAAACAGGACATAACTGCTGGAGATCTCGCGCGCCCCCTGCGTAACGACCGGGAATGGCATATCCCGCACGACTACGGCCAATTCATCAGAAGACACGTCCGTCATAGGGACAGCCAATATGGCTGTATTATGCTTCGCAAGCTCGCCTGCAACGAAACGAAGTCGATCAAGCCGCTCCCGCGATTCCGGCCAAGAGAAGAGGACGAGCAGTAAGTCCTGCTTGCCACGGAAATCTTTCAGTGTACCGCTTGAACCATCGTGTGCGCTGTACGAGAAGTTCGGCGTCGCCAGAAAGGGTTGTTCAGGCAGAATACGGGGGGTGATGATCCTCGACTGATAGCCTCGGTTATTGGCATGGAGAAAGTTCAGCAGATCCCAGCGGTCCTCTTCTGAAAGCTTCTCCCCGAAGGCCGGCATGACTCCGTTGAATCGTCCGTAGGTGAGCCAATGGAAGAAATCACCCGCCGTGTGCATGGCAGTATGAGGCTCCGTCAGAAGATCAACCGGTTGCTTCGGTAACGCTTTTGCCAAGACACCATTTCCTTTTGCCTGCGGTCCATGACACGGAATACAGTTCGCCGTAAACAGGTCAACCCCATTGGCAATCGAGATGGCGTCGAACGGGACCGGTGTTTTCCGATAGGTTTCCGGGTACGATTGCACGGAAAGGGGATACAGCGTCGCGCCAAGGCCAAGAATTCCCAACATTGTCGGAACAGCGATTCGCCACGAAGTTGCCCACTGTTTCTTGCGACCGAGAACGATCGTGATTCCGGCCGTGATGAGGAACACGAGGCCGGTCAGTACGATGGTGCGCACTAACGGATCAACCCAATTGGCATCGATTGAAAATCGGAAGGGATAGGGCCAATGATCGATGACATCGTGCTTGGCCGGTACGGCATTGGCTAACACCGTTGCGACGATGACAAGCAAGATAGCCAGACTGAACTCGATTCTCACCCACGTCTGGAGTTTCTGTCCGCCGGCTGCGGCACTGTCAGGACTCTGGTTCAGCGCCGGCACCCACACCGACTTGGCGCGTGATGCAATTACAAGAATGATCCCCAGCAACGTCAACTTCGTGATGAGGAGCCAACCATAGGTGGTCGCAACCAATCCGGCGTAATTGGTGTCGATCATGAGATTGGCCACGATGAGACCCGAGACGACGATGGTGATCATCGTGTACAGAGCCAATGCCGAAAATCTGCTCAACACCTCGCCGGCACAGGATTTTTCGCTCATCGGGCCAGTCACTGCCGTAGAGGCAACAAGGATCACGCCAGGAAGCCCGCCAAACCAGATGCTGGCGACGATGAGATGCAGAGCATAGATCACCGTGGCCAAGGCTGCTTGTTCCTCGGCGGCGGAATGACTCGCGAGAGAACCCAGAGCCAGGGTCAGCGCAGCGACGACGGCCCCCGCAATGTACCGCCATTGCGCCGGAGGCGAAATCCGGATGTACAGCACGACCGCCAGGACGGCGAGAGCACTCGCAGCGCGCAGGATCCAAATGAATCCGACCCGCGTCTTCTGCAAAAAGTCTATCCAGGCTTGCAGGTTCCACGCATTGCCAGAAACCCCGGTCGCTTGGGCTGTCGTGGTAGCGAGCAGGCCGAATAAACCGACGAGGAGAGTGAGGGCCAACCATGGGAAGGTCTTGACCAGGCGTGTCCGCCAAGAAGGTCCCGGCGCAGCGCCTTGCTGACCGGCGATAGCCAAAAACACGCACCCGCCGATCAGCAGCATGGAGGACACTAGCTGCAGACCACGAAACAGCGCACCAGCAAACTCGATCATTTCTTTTGTGCTTCGCCCTTCACCGTGAAGTCGAAAGACGATTCGACGACATGCCCATCGACCGAGAGGACACGAAACTTGATGGAGTATTTGCCGGGAACCAACTCAGGCAACGGCAGGATGATCGACTTAGGGTCATCAGATGCGAGTGTCGGCTTGACATCGGTAATCGATTGTTTCTTGTCATCCAGAACGACCAACGAGGCGTAATCCCCCTCAATCTTTTCATTGAACCATAGACGCACTTGATTTGGTGCCTTCGTGAGGACCGCTCGTCGAGCCGGCTCTGCCTTCACCAACATCGAATGGGCGAGCGCCGAGGCTGCAGGCATGCCGAACGCCAATGCCACCACGAGAAAGAGAGGGCCCCTTAGAGTCTTGCGCCTATTCAGTGATGTGATCATCAGCCTTCCGCATGCTCCGTTGTAGTCCCGAAGAATATTCAGCATCGTCACCCAGTCAGGTCAGCGATTCCGTACCAGCCTGACGCCTATGAGACGGTGGCTTGTGAAGGCTTCCGACGATCACGAAAGGTATAATACACCGCCACAATGAGACCAACCAGAACTGGTATAAACACGGTGATGTAGTGCATCAGGTGTGAGACCGCTCCTGTTTCACCGACCGAAAATGAAAACCGAGAAACATGTTCCTGCTTTTCACCGACCGACACCAGCCCCACGAACTTGCCGGGTTTGTCAAAATTGTACTTCACGTCAATCGATCCGGTTGGGTAAACCTTAGACGGAAGGTGCGCAATCGTCGAGGCCTCAAGATTTTCTTCCGAGCCCGTATCATTGATTACCCTCACCTCGACTGGGACGGAACGAAGTTCATGTTCCACAAAGTCCAGGACCAGGACCGCGTTCCCGATGGCGGGAAGTTCCTGACAAAATTGCCGATCGTAATACATATCCGGCAGATAGGTGTGAAAATACATCTTATACGGACCGACGTGGAGCACACAGGTATCCGCTGCTAATTCATGTCCATGCTGGGCCATCGCCGGGAAGGGCGCGGCGACCAACAGAAAAAGACAACCGATCCATGCACGAACCAGAGCATGAGAAAACATCGTAGGACCTCTTCTTTCCTTACAATTCAATGCATCGTAACTTCGATGCTGCCCGTATCAGGAAGCCGCAATCTGTGAAGGCTTTCCGCGATCCCGCATGAAAAAGACGATGCCCCCAACAATGAGCACGGCAGCGACAGGAATCATATAAATGTTCAGGAATTTCGAAAATACTTTCGGTTCCCCTACCGAGAATGGAAATTTGGAGATATGCTCTCCCTTTTCTCCCACCGTCACGATACCAACAAATTTCCCAGGCTGCTCAAACGTATGATTAAAGTCAATGGAACCATTGGCATAGACCTTTGCTGGAAGATGGAAGACGGTAATGGCTTCGATATTGTCTTCCGATCCGGTGTCTTTAATAATTCGGACTTCAGCAGGAAGGGTGCGAAGTTCTTGCTCGATATAATCAAGCACGACGATTGTGTGCCCGGTTGCGGGGATGTCTTCACAGAATTGCTTCTGCTGTGTACTTTCAGGTTGGTACCCGCTGAAATGCATCGTATACGTACCAACCGTGAGTTTGCACATGTCCTCGGCCATGGACAGTCCGCCGTGAGCGTGGGCCTGCGTGGAGACAAAGACGCTCAGAGCACATACCACACATGCAACTGTCAGCTTAAGATAGACGAAAGGCCTCATAAATGATCCCTCTGTGGAAAAGTGAAGTGACGACATCGACATCCCCATTGCCCGCAAGCTTATCTACGAACGTCGTCGGGACGCCCACCAATTTCGCATTCTACTCGACTTCGAGAGTTCATACCCCACCACGCCAAGCACCAGCAACAGTGCCAGTGGGCCTAACGCCGAACGCCCCAGCTTCGAGTAGTCAACCTGTTGCACTCGCAGTAAATAAGCGGAAGGGCTCAGGCCTTCTGCCGTAATGATCAACTTGTAAAGGCCTTTCTCCAACCGTGCTTCTCCTCTAAGAATCCCATCCGGATGAGAGACCGGTTTCCAATAGGCCACAGTCTTGGCTTCGTCTTGCTCGTTTTCATTGACCCCGCGAATGATCTTGACGCCCACCGGAAGTGTCCGGAGGCCTGGATCGACAAGATCCACAACCAGAAATGTATCACCGACATCCGGAATGTCCGTACAATACTCGGCCTTCGGCTCAATCTGCGGTTGGTAGGCACTCAAGTGCACCATATTCCCACCGACCTTGCGTACGCAGATATCCTCTTCGATGGATACATTACCGTGCGCAGCAACAAGCCCAGGACTGAAGACTGTCGTGATCGTAAGAATCAAGAGGGGCACACCGACGCGAGTTATTAGCTTCATCATGACTTCAATAGTTACCGTTAATGTTCCAAGCAATTAAGATCTGAAAAATGTACCACCCCGCAAACGACTCTTTCAAGTACTCGATGGTGGTAGGATTCGCGATGGCATAGTCCGGATTCTGCAACACCACTGCAGAAGCTGCTCACCCGTCTGCGCTCCTACGAGGAAACCGCATTCACACATCTCCGTCACATCCTTTTCGGCTCTTGGTCATTTCCCAAACCTTTCAGCGGCGACACTCCATCCGACCATCAAGAGGCATCTGCGGCACACACCGCTTCTTGCAATACTGAGAACCCATTTCATCGACACTGAGAGACAAACTCGAAATGTATCTATAGCTTGAGTTGACGACAACGCCAAGACGTGCTGATAATGAGAACAGAGGACAGGGTTGATACGAAAAGGAGGGCAGTCATCATGAAAGCAAAAGATGGGGTTATCGCTATTTTAAATAAGGTTTTGACCGCAGACCTGACGGCTATCAATCAGTACTTCGTTCACGCCAAGATGTGTGAGAACTGGGGCTATGAACGGCTCCATTGCAAGGTGCGAGAGCGAAGTATCGATGAAATGAAGGATGCCGATGAACTGATCAGTCATATCCTCTATTTGGAAGGGGTCCCGAATGTGCAGCGCATGAACACGGTCCAAGTCGGTGAGACCGTTGCAGAACAACTGAAATTAGACTTGAAGGCTGAACAGGAGATGCTGACTCTGCTGAATGAAGGAATCGTTCACTGTACAAAAGTAACGGACTTCACAACTCGACACATGTTGGAAGATATGGCGAAGGATGTCGATGCACATATCGATTGGATCGAAACTCAACAGGAAACCATCAAACAGGTTGGGCTTGAGAATTACCTCGCTGAACAGATTAAACACGAATCTTGAGGGAGATCATGAAGGCCAAAGAAGGGGTCCTGGAACAACTCAATCACATACTCACTACCGAGCTGACCGCCATACATCAATACCTGCTGCATGCGGGCCTCTGTAAAAACTGGGGATATGAACGACTTCATGAGTATTACAGCCATCTCGCAAACGATGAGATGCAGCACTCGGCAGGACTTGTTCATCATATTCTGTATTTGGACGGTACGCCGGAGATGGAACGTCTTGAATCTGTGACGCACGGAAAAGATGTCGTAGCGTTATTTCGGGCCGATCTTGAATTTGAACGCGAAGACGTCGAATTGCTTCGCACAGCCATTGACCACTGTGCCACAGTCAGCGATTTTACCACCCGACATCTGCTGGAGCACATGCTTGAAGACACGGAGGGCCATATTGATTGGTTCGAGACAAGACTTCGAACCATCGACCAAGTCGGTCTTGAAAGATTTCTTTCGGAACAGATCAAGAAGTAAGTACCTGTTGGTCTTGAACAGAGGCCGCCCCATGGTCCGTCGTAACCCGGCTGAAGACGAGGAGCGGCCAGTGTCCTTGTCAACGTCTGCTCGCCCGTAGCCCGTGACTGTCCGTCCATAAACACTGAGCGCCCACGAACTTGCCCACCTTTTCCGGCTCCTGTATGATGAAAAACATTCGAGCTCACGTTCAACGAAGCTGATAGATAGGGGCACGACGCAGGGTAGTGTACCTTCTCGAAAGACAGCATAAGACACATGAATGCCCCATCAGCTCCTGTTTCCTTCTCACGGTGGCTTCGTTCTATTGCTCAAGTAGCCGTCCGCCATTTCCCTGGCCCCACTGCGCTCGATAGCCACCGAGTCAGGGATTATGCAATTGCCGCCTTCACGTTCTTCAGCGTGGCAATCAGTTGTGTCATGGAGATCAGTGCCAGCGTCGAACGCCAGCACCTCCTTGGAGTCTGCGCGTGGATCTTTCTCGTCGCTTTACTGATTGGCGAGAATCGAGAAACCAGAACGCAAGTTGCCATTGCCGTTCTCTTTGCAACCATTGGTGAGCACTTCGCCTCTATTTATATGGGAGGCTACACCTACCGTTTTGAAAATGTGCCCGCCTACGTCCCGCCAGGACATGGGATGGTCTATCTCACCGCAGTTGCACTGGCACGGTCGGCCTTGTTTGTGCGGCACCCTGGGAAAATCGCTCTGTTTGTCATTGGAGTCTGGGGAACTTGGTCGCTGTGGGGAGTCAGTGGCTATCCAAACCGCGGGGATTGGGTTGGGGCCTTGTTGTTTGCAATTTTTTTAGTCTGGCTGCTGATCGGTCGCTCACCGATGGTTTACCTGGCAGCGTTCTTTATCACGACCTGGCTTGAATTGATCGGCACCGCAGTCGGTGCCTGGGAATGGGCCGCCATCGATCCTCTCTTGGGATGGCCTCAGGGAAATCCCCCGAGTGGCGCGGGTGCCTGGTACTGCCTCGTGGATGCCGTGGCGATCGGCGGAGCCGGACCAACCTTGCGAAGCATGAAGCGGCTCGCCCACTGGCATAAGTCAGGATGGGGTTTGAAGAGGATCGGCGAATGGTGAACTTGTCAACGCCGAACTCTTGGTGGTCCCCATGGGATCATGAACAACCAGAAAGCGAGAGGTAATCCGGATGAGGTGGTTTTTGTGAACACGGATCTCACCGCCACGGTCATCTCCCTACAAGTCGGCCTCCCACAGTGTATGACCTCAGCAGATTTTTTGGATCAATCGGGTTCCCTTCAAGAGTGGGCCACCGGCTTCTTCAAGAAATCCACCACAGAATCGATTTGGTTGGGAACGCTCAATCTTACGGGTGATGGGCAAGCCGATCTCGTCAATCACGGTGGCCTAGACAAGGCCGTCAACGTCTACCCACATGAGCATTATGCGTATTGGGAGCATACCGTCGGGTTCACTCTGCTTCCCATGGGTGGCTTTGGTGAAAACCTGACCACGCAAGGTCTCTTGGAGAGGGACGTATGCATCGGTGATGTCTTTCAACTGGGAGAGGCTACGGTACAAATTTCTCAGCCTCGACAACCCTGCTGGAAACTGGCTCGCTATTGGCGCATCAAGGATCTAGCCGTTCGGGTTCAGGAAACAGGTCGCACCGGATGGTATTTTCGCGTCCTCACGGAGGGGCACGTCCAGGCAGGGAAGAAGCTGGTCCTTCAGGAACGTCCCTATCCACAGTGGACCGTGTCAGCCGCAAACCAGATCATGCACCACCTGGTCCAAGACCGACAGGCCGCTCATGAACTGGCTGATTGTAAGGCCCTCTCATCTCGATGGCGGGAGAAACTCAGACAGCGGGCATTGACGGGAGCACCGGAAAACACCTTGTCCCGGTTGAATGGACCGGGGAAATAACAGCCTTCATTGTACTACCTTCCTGGTATCAACGAGCGAGGCCGTACATCAGCGATGATGCACGGCCTCGCCTCACAATCAAACAACCGACGACCAAGAAAGTCGTAGCCCTACTCGTCCTCGTCGTCTACCTTCTTTTTCACTTCCTTGATCACCGGCTTCCCCTGCGCGATGCTGGCATTCAGATCATGCTCGGGAACCTTTTTATGCACCAGATTCTGGTGGCAATCAATACAAGTGGCTCCTTCGCTTTGCATCTTCGCATGTGCTGCCTTGGCTGACGCCCCAGGCGGCTTCGTATTCTTGTGGCAAGCGCGGCACGTGAGGCTATCCCACTCCTTGAGCTTCATCCGTGCACGAAACGCAGCTTCCGGACGATGCTCATTGAACTTTTCGACCGTCGAATAGTCAGTGGTGAATTCTTTGATCAAGAACGGAACACCATCCACCACATGAGTCCACACAGCCTTATGGAAATTCGACAGCCCTTGAGGAACGTGGCAGTCCTTACAACCGGGATCCATACCGATCGCACCCCAGTGAGAGGACTTCTTCAGCTCCTCATAGGGATAGATTTCAGAGTGACAACTGATACAAAACTCGGTCCTGGATATAGCAGCCTCACCGCCGAACACCACGGTGATGAGCCCTATCCCCAAAACCGCTCCAGTAATTAAGGTTCCGAGCTTTGGCATTGTTATTCGTCCCCACCCTTATCAGACTTTACCGGTGGCTTTGCGGCCTTTTGGAATTCCTCATGGAACTTCGGCATTGGTGGGCCAGTGAATGTCCCTGCAAGCTTGAAATGCGTGTGCATCGCTTTGTCGTCTCGCACATACTTCTCAAAATCAAACGAGTATTTCTTGTCGACGGTCGGTGTGAACGGAGTATAGGGCTTCTTCGCACCCTTCCAGGGCGAGCCTTCATAATTTAAGTGGCAGGCATTACACTTTTCTTGAAACTCAAAATCCTGCCCAGCTTCAACTAAACTGGCACGTTCGGTAGTTTTCTGTGACTTCTCGAAGGCTTCGCCAGCTTTCCGGTGAATCTTACGGTAGTCACTTCCTGCTCCGTGACAGGATTCGCACCCAACGCCGGTCAAGAATTTCTCCGGCTCTTCGATGACGTAGCCACCTTCCTTACCGAACCCGTCGACGTGGCATCCAACGCAATCCTTGTCTTTTGTATAGTCCTTTTTAGGGTCAAGCTTCGCCTTGACCATCGCCTCGTCCTTCTTCTTACCTCTGCTAGGCTTGAGCGACTCCATTGCCTTCCCATGCAGCGTCTTTTCCCAGGCTTCACCCTCTCCCTTATGGCAGTTGAAGCACTTTTTTCTACCCTCGAATGTCCCGTCGGCTGAAGCAACCCCAGCCATGATAAGGAATACCGCTGCAGCGGCCAATCCAGATAAAATGCGGTAATTCACGGCATCTCCTTTCCGATAGATGTATAAATACGGCCCGCTTGATTGCTATCCCAATACTCAATAGTTTGATCGTACAACATTTCCACTTGCGCTCGCTACTGACGGCGTCAGTTTACCATGAGAAAATTCAGAACTGCTAGCCCGATATTTTGGATTGCAAGACTCAGGAAGGATTGTGAGCAGCTGGGATCCTGTACACCCAATAGCCGCCATGCTTATGCACAAGTTGTAAGGCTTCGAAGTCAATAGGCGTTGAATTCATCAGCGGCAACATCTGAGCGAGTAAAATTTTCCCATTCTTACTCTGGTTGAGGAAATAGGCACGTACCACCTTTTCAGAAAGGGACTGGAGAGTATAGGTGTCGTAGCCATATTCCTTCATCCACGCTTTCACTTGATTGGCCAGTCCATGAACATTCCCGGTTAGCGGAAAATCCTTGAATGCAATTTCCATTCGATCCGGTCGCAGAAGACCGACTTTATACAAGTCGGTTGGATGTACCACAATATAGGCTTCTCTTGATCCTGCTAATTCGCGAAGCAGCGCAGCGCCTTTCGTGGGCTCTGATGAAAGCGCATCAATAAATTGTTGAAACTTCTGAGCTTCTTCCTTTGATCCCTTGTCACCCCAAAACTGGTGCTCATATTCGGCAATAACTGGAACACGATCTTTCCAATAGGATGGTGTTATCAGAGGCTGTCCGAGATGAGACTTAAACAGCGTTTCCCGCTCAGACAGTAGGTGAAGCTGTCGTGAAATGTCCCACCAGGCCAAGACTAGACCTTCTTGGGGAACATGCTGAGTGAGATCGGTACCGATAGTAGCCAGCTCGGCAAGCTCTCCGCCCATAAACCCGATCGGTTCTGAAATCAAACTTTCCCAGTTCAATAAGACAGAACTGCCATTCGCCTTCGTAGCACGATACACAACCGCAATCGGCTTCTCCACGGACTGAACCCGCAGCTCATATTTACTGATCTTTAAGTCTGGCCATGCTTGCAACGGAAGGTTTGGGAACTTTGATATCCCACCCTCATCAATAAGCTGATAGCTGTATGGAACAGGAGCAGGTTTAAACCAGAGGTAGGAAAACCAGCCTAGTAAAAAAAGGCCTCCCGCCACCAGGAAGAGTCCTAGTGACGGGAGGAACCTCGGGGCC
>NZ_JBLFBO010000025.1:0-37854 GCF_047338595.1 Nitrospira sp. BLG_1 | reverse complement strand
TATTCACAAAATGCACGATGACCCGGTCTCCCACCTTGAGCCGAAACTCCGGACCAGGTATTCCAGGCGTCGTACAGTGACTAAGTTGCTTGTCGGAACAGCTCTTATACGCCATCCCGTTTGCCATGACCCCATGGCCGATATCGACGGTCGCCTCGTCCGCCACAATGTAGGTCTCGACGATATTCGGAGCAGCATTGCTGTCGAGAACCTGAGGCACTACATACGGACTGCCTCCCGTAACGGCCTGCGCCGACTCGTAGCCAGACAGGCACAGCATGAGTGCCAATGCGCCCACGAGGTACGCTTTCCAACTACTGCCATGCACGATGTTCACAGAATTGCCTCCTAAACCTTGTGCCATAGTCCATCTCCCTCATATTACGACCACCATCTGCATGGGCTAAGAGCAGAAACTGCCCGGCCTTTCCTTCGCCCAACTTCTCCTACCATCCGTCTAGCCTCGCCGTTCCCTTCCTCTCTTCCTCCCCTCCCTGAGTCTGTGCTTCTTCCTTCGTAGTTGATCGCCTATTACTTCCCAGCGCATGGCCCACCAGCGTCGGATCGACAGACCCAACTAGCTCCTTGCCATGTAGCCCCTTCTGCGAAATTCGATCTCCGAACACCAGGCAAGAACGATGCGCGCCAGATCTTGGATCTGCCGCACAGCAATTGGAACAATTTCAATACATTAGGTCGTATTAGGTTCAAGAGTATGTGGGAGAGATGCGAGCTGAATCTTTTTAGATACGCATCTTTTTAGATTCACTGAATCCAAAAAGATACGGCAATGAAAGATAGGGACTGTTCTAAGTTGAAACACTCACCTTAGTTCTCGACTATTTAGAACCAGAGCAGGAAATAACGGAGATCACGAAAAGCGGGGACGTCGGGTTTCGGGTCTTACTTCTGACCCCTCACGCTTCACCATTCACCTCTTCAACATCTACTGCCAGCTCGCGGCCAAAATGGCCTGTAGGTCTTGTGGGCGTTGATCGATCGCCTGATCCCACGTCAAGCCGGACTGCTGACTGAACGAAGCCATGGCCTGGATCAACTGATCGACCTGCGTACTGAGCAACCGCGCGCCATCGCCGGCCTGCACCGTCTCAATGTGATGATTGGGACTGAGATACCAGTCTCTGATGGTGAGCTGATCTGCTGAACCATGTACTGTCAGCCGCAGGTCGTTGACCTGGCGACTGATGACGAGATCGAGGGAATTGATCGTCGCCCCATACTGAAGGAGATCGCTGTTACCGGACGTGCTGTCATTTTCGACGATGACATCCCGACCCTCACCACGATTAACAAGGTAGGTATCGTTACCCAACCCGCCGCGCATCGTGTCGTTTCCCGCTCCGCCTACCAGTAAATTCGCCGCACTATTTCCCGTCAACGTGTTATTGAGCGTATTCCCTATTGCATCGATCGCTGTAGTACCCGTTAGCGTGAGGTACTCCAGATTGGCCCCGAGCGTCCAGTTCGCATCACTCTGTACCGTGTCCGTACCTTCGTTCGTATTCTCAATAATGACGTCCCCGACACTCACGACATAGGTGTCGTTGCCCGGCCCCCCAGTCAGCTGATTCGCCGCACTGTTGCCCGTGAGCCTGTTGTTGAGAGCATTGCCGATGCCGTTGATGGCAGTGATGCCGGTCAGCGTGAGGTGTTCTACATTGGCCGTGAGGGCATAGCTCACCGTGCTCTGTACCAAATCGCTCCCCTCATTGAGGTTCTCCGTGACAATGTCGTCCTCGTTATCGACAACATAGATATCGTTGCCAACACCACCCACTAGCGTATCGGCACCAGCCCCGCCGTCGAGCCTATCATTGCCATCCAATCCCGTCAGGATATTCGAGGCAATATTGCCCTCAAGGATATTATTGAGACCCGTGCCGGTGCCATTGATGGCCGTGGACCCGATCAGCGTCAGGTTCTCCACTTCCATCCCTAAAACGTAGGTGATGGCGCTTTGGACCGTATCGATGCCCTGATTAGCTATTTCGGTTACCACGTCCCCTGCGTCATCGACGATGTAGATATCATTACCGGTCCCTCCGATCATAGTATCGGCGCCTGCAGCCCCATCAAGGATGTTAGCCCCACTGTTTCCGGTGAGCACGTTATTCAGACTGTTGCCCGTCGCGTTGATCGCTGCAGTGCCGGTCAGCGTAAGGTTCTCCACATTGGTCGTGAGGAGATAGCTCAGGCTGCTTTGCACCAGATCCGTGCCTTCATTGATATTCTCGATAACGACATCGCCCACATTGTCAACGATGTAGGTGTCATTACCAATCCCTCCGATCAGGGTATCTTCCCCTGCTCCGCCGTTGAGCGTGTCATCACCGCTATCAGCATCGAGCACGTTGGGGGCACTGTTGCCAATGAGCACATTGTTGAGGCTGTTACCGGTCCCGTTGATCGCGGCAGCCCCGGTCAAGGTGAGCTGCTCCACATTGGCAGCCAGAGTCCAGGTCACAGCAGATTGGACCCTATCAATGCCCTCGTTGAGTTGCTCAACCACCGTATCGCCGGTGCCGACCACATAGATATCGTTCCCGGCTCCACCAGTGAGGACGTTGGCTACACTGTTACCCCTCAGCGTGTTGTCTAACGAGTTCCCAGTCCCGTCGATCATGGCCGAACCTGTCAGCGTGAGGTTCTCCAGATTTGCACCGAGGGTATGCGTGCGCCCGGTCTGCACGGTATCGATGCCTTCGTTCTCGAGCTCCGTCACCACATCGCCCACATTGTCGACGACGTAGATGTCATTGCCCTGTCCCCCAACCATCTTATCGGCGCCTGCTCCACCGTTGAGTATATTGTTGGCGTTGTTGCCGGTGAAACTATTATTGAGGCTATTGCCGGTTCCGTTAACCACGCCTGTGCCGGTCAAGACTAGATTTTCAACGTTCGCACCCAGGGTATACGTGATACCGCTGTAAACAGTATCCGTTCCCTGATTCAGGGCTTCCGTGACGACATCACCGGCCACATCCACAACATAGGCATCGTTGCCCAGACCGCCGGCCATCGAGTCGACCCCTACTCCACCATCGAGCAGATCGTTACCGGCGAGTCCTTGCAGCACATCATCCCCGGCGAGACCTTGGATGACGTCATCGCCGCCGGCCCCGATGAGGGTATCGTTCCCCTCGGTCCCTAATATCGGCAGGATGGTCAGAGCAAACACATCGTTGACACTCAGCGTCCCACTGTCGGTGGCAGTGACTCGCACATCGAGGGTACCGATATCCGGACCTTGTGGTGTCCCGCTGAACATGCGAGTACTCGGATTAAATGTGAGCCAGGTTGGCAGGGCAGTACCATCGGCTCGTGTCGCGTGGTACGTGAGGATATCGCCGGCATCAACATCCGCAAAACTGTCAGCCGGCACGATGAAGGTAAAGAGACTGCCTTGCGTGACCGATTGATCGGCAAGCGGCATCGCCATCGTCGGGGTATCATTCACATTCTGCACGGTGAGTGCAAACGAACTTGTGGCACTGAGCCCACCCGAGTCAGTAGCCGTCACGGCTAGATGAAGTGTATCAACCTCGCTGTTCGTTGGAGTGCCGCTGAACGTGTGGGTCACGGAATCAAACGTCAGCCAGGTTGGCAATGCCATCCCGTCAGCCACACTCGCACTGTATGCCAGCACATCGTGTGCGTCTTGATCGACGAAGGTGTCGGTGGGAATCTGGATGCTCAATAGTGCATCCTCTAAAACCGTTTGATCGGTCAACGGAGTCACCACCGTCGGCGCCTGGTTGACCGGCCCGTCCAGCAAGGAGGCGAGACTCGCCGTGCTCCCATCCGCAAAGACGAGGGTTTCAACCACGAGCGAGCCATTGGCATTGGTCGGGTCGAAGTTCGTGAGCACGAGCTGGTCCGTTCCGCTTGCGCCCACCCCGATAGTCAGCGTCCGGGCCACGTCATCCTGCGAGAAGATGAGATCGTTTCGGGTAATCCCCGTTCCGAATTGAATCCGGTTGCCTTCGCCGACACCTGCGAGATCCTCAATTGTGTCGGTGCCGTCACCGAGATTGAAGAGATAAGTATCGTCGCCCGTCCCCCCAATCAAAGTATCGCTTGAAGAGAAGGCTGCTGGATCGCCAGCGTCAAACGTCGCATTCAGCCCTCCATGCAGCGTGTCACGACCGGCACCACCGCTGAGCAAATCCGCGCCGGCACCACCAACCAGCACATTGTCCAACTCGTTGCCGGTCCCGGTCAGCGAAGCAAACCCCGTCTCATCATGAAATGTGGGAGTGAGGACGAGATTCTCGAAGTTATCAGGCAGGGAATAGCTGACCGTGCTGTGCACTGTGTCTACGCCCTCCCCCGGCAGTTCGACAAGAGTCTGGCTGGCATGCCGAATGTAGTAGGTATCGTTTCCAGACCCACCAATGAGCACATCGTCCGGCGTGTTAAATGGATTGGGGTCGGTACCCACTCCAAAGTCGAAGGCAAATGCCGAATCGCCGAAGGGAATGAGCGTATCATTCCCTTCTCCGCCTATCAGGATATCGCTACCGGAATCAACGAAGAAGAAACCCTCTACCGATCGTGCGAACCCCCCGTGTAATACGTCATGCCCGGCACCGCCTTCGAGCACGTTATCGGCGGTGTTTCCGAGCATGACATTGTCCAAGCCGTTGCCGATTCCTATGCGGGAGTTCGGAACCACTGAGCTATTGTTATCCACAAGAACAAGATGCTCTTCATCTCCCTCCAGCGCATAGTCCACAGAACTAAACACCGTCAGGGGTGGCGCAGCAGGGAAATCGGTAAACAGCCCCAGCTCCTGACTCGTGCCATCGGCGAAATACAGCGTGACCGGTGCGGGAGCAAACCCATAGATACCGTTTCGAAACCGCACGGTCAGCTGATCCGCCGTATCGAGCACGGTAATCGTAAAGCTCAGCTGACCTGAAGCGGAAGATTGCCGTTGTATGAGGATATCGCTGCGGTTCAGTCCCACCAGCTGAACGTGATCGGTGTCGGTGGTGAAGGCATCGTTAAAGAGTTGATCCACGAGGACCACATCGCGACCATACCCGCGGCCGAACCGGAAGCTGTCATTACCGGCACTGCCGATGAGAGTATCATCGCCGCTCCCTCCGTCATACACATTGTTCCCGGCCGAATCCCTGAGAATATCGTTGCCGCCGTCCCCGATCAGGGTGTCATTGCCGCTTCCCCCCCTGAGCACATCATGTCCGCTGCTGCCCAGCAACACATTGTCGCCGCTGTCCGTGTCGACAATCGTGACGCCTTGTCCAGGGTCGGCACCTAATTGGCGCAAAGCCGCTTCGTCCCACACGGTGCCATCTTCGAATCGTACATTTTTTTGCGCAGCGGACGGAAGGCCGAAGAAATTAGCGAGTGTCAACGAATCCTCTGAACCAGGCATCCGCAGAACCAAATCGCTCCCCGACTGCACGACGCCAATGTGATTTGGTGCCAGCCCCGGCGCCAGTTGGATGCTATCGATCTCGCCGCTCACGCTTTGGTCTTCAATCCGATCGTGTCCGTCGCCAAGCCCAAACAGATACGTATCGGCCCCCTCGCCACCTTTGAGCGTGTCGTGACCACCCTCCCCATTGAGCACATCGTTTCCGCCAAGTCCCTCGAGCACATTGTCGCCACGATTACCGGTCAGGACGTTGTTCAGTTCATTACCGATTCCCGAATAATGGTTTTCTAGCCCAACCGGGACACTTCCGTCGGTTCCTGGCGTGAGTCCAACACGAAGAGTGGGAAATGTATCGAGTAAAGTAAGGTTCTCAATGTGTGCTCCCAAGACATAGCTTTCAGCGGCCTCGATGGTATCAGTACCTGCATCCGCCACCTCCACCACGAGGTCGTCCGACCCGACCACGTAGGTATCGTCGCCAAGCCCACCTTGCAGCACATTTGTGGCTGTGTTTCCAGCCAACCTATTGTCCAGCTCATTCCCGACACCGTTCACGGAGTGATTCCCGGTCAGGCTCAGGTTTTCTATCGCGTCCCCAAGCACATAATCCTGATCCGTGACAACGGTATCCGTGCCTTCACCGGCTGCCTCCACCACCACGTCGCCGGCCCCAATCACATAGGTATCGTTCCCCGCGCCTCCGGTCAGCACATTGAGTCCGCTATTGCCGGCCAGCACGTTGTCCAGTCCATTCCCCGTGCCGTTATGCGCGACCGTCCCTGTCAGCGTGAGGTTCTCGACATTCGCGCCAAGCAGATAGCTTTGGTCGGTCACGACCGTATCGATGCCCTCGCCAACTGCCTCCACAACCAAGTCGCCGGCCCCGATCACATAGGTGTCGTCACCTGCGCCTCCGGTGAGCACATTGGCTCCGGTGTTGCCGGTCAACACATTGTCCAGTTCATTCCCGGTGCCATCAATCGTCGCTGTCCCACTCAGAATCAAATTCTCCACATTGGACGTCAGCGAATAGGTGATCCCGCTCAGCACCGTATCTGTTCCTTCACCGATCACTTCGGTCACAAGATCTCCGATGTCATCCACCAGATACGTATCCTCTCCGTACCCGCCCGTCATGACATCAGCGCCAGTCCCGCCGTCCAATACATCATCCCCGGCCTGACCGCTCAGCGAATCGGCACCGGCCAGGCCCATGATCGTGTCGTCCGTGACGCCGCCCGTCAGCATGTCATCGCCGTCGGTACCATCGATCTGTCGCCGAGTACTCGCCAGCAGACGCGTCTGATCCCACACCGTTCCATCCGCAAATGCCACCTGCTCTACCTGGAAGACAGCGTGCAGATAGAAATTTTGAAGTCGCAAGCTCTCGCCGGTAGTTGGTACTGCCAGGACGAGATCGTTCGCTTCCCGGGCAGCCCGCACGTCCGTCGGCGCAATCCCCGCACCCATTCGGATGGTGTCGAATCCGGCCTGATCAAACACCACGTCCTGACCGGCCCCGACTCCGAAGACATACGAATCATTCCCGGCACCGCCGAACAGCTGATCGTCACCGGCCCCACCGTCGAGCGTGTCGGCCCCGAACCCGGAACGGAGCACATCCTGCCCGTCGAATCCGCTGATCCGATCTGCAACTGCTGTCCCTGTCAAACCCTCATTCTCATTCGTCCCGAGGATGTCGAAGCCTCGCTCTTCCACCAGTTGGGCATAGGTCAGCGATGGAGAGTCGGCAAACTCGAAGGATTCGATGGTGTACCGGCTAAAGAGATCGGCTGCATCGAAGTCGGAGAATATCAGCGAGTCGCTCGCTCCCACGCTCAGACGAAGACTGCCCGTCGGAATTCCATCGAGGAGTGGAATCGCGCCAGGCCCAACGCTCAGCCGTAGCGATTGACTGTCGATCCCCGCACCAAAAATAAGGCGGTTGTTTTCGAAAATCGTTTCTCCGCCGCCCACCTCACCGCCACCGAACGGATCTTCACGCACAGCCGAATCGATAATCCGGTCCTGCCCGTCACCAAGGTTAAACACATAGGCATCGTCGCCAGTCCCACCTTCAAGTCGATCATTGCCGGCCCCGCCGATCAGCGTATCGGCCGCCCCCTCGCCGACAAACACCTCTCCACCCACGAGCACATCGTCGCCATCACCTCCGGTCAGGGCATCGCTGCCTCCGTTGCCAAAGAGCTGCACAGGGCCAACTGCGGAGGCGGCGGTGAGCGTGTCATTGCCTTCCGTTCCATTCGCATTCTCAAAATTTGAGGTTCCAAGATTAAATGTGACGCCAAAGACACCTTGAAAACTGATCGTATCAATGCCGGCTCCGCCATCTCGAACCGTGTCCTCTGCATCGGTGACGACAAAATCATCTCCCTCACCGCCGAACAACTGGTCTGCTCCCTCTCCACCAGACAGCTGGTCGTCTCCGTCACCGCCATCAAGCACATCGTCACCGGCCTCACCTTCTAACGAATCATTCCCTGCCTCGCCGTTCAAAACATCGTTGCCACCCCCAGCCTGTATGACATCATCGCCGACTCCACCGAGGAGTTGATCACTCCCCCCGTTGCCAAACATGACATCTCGGCCCTGCCCGCCGTGGATCACATTGTCGAGGTTCCCCCCTGTCAAGAAATCATCCCCGTCGAGGCCATAGAGAGTTCTGTAGGTCTCACTACCGTTTAAAGTATCGTTTCCAGCTGTGCCGATAAGATCAAACCCCATGGCAACAAGATCCGCCTGGGTCAGCGTGGTTCCGTCGGCAAACTCAACGGTCTCGATTCCCACCGGCACCATGGGAGTGGCAGGATCGAACCCTTGAATGTGAATCGCGTCGCCGGTCAGTCCCACCCGGACCACGAGAGAGCCGATGCCGACACTGATGTCCTCTGCAAAAATTCCTGCCCCGAATACGATCTTGTTGCCCTCACCCGGTGTGTCCTGAATCGATTCGACCCCATCGCCTAGATTGAATACATAAGTATCGGCACCGGCCCCGCCCATGAGCGTGTCTGTTCCCGCTCCACCGATCAGGATATCCTCGCCGTCACCACCCTGAAGCTGGTCGTCTCCAGTACCGCCCACCAACGTATCAGCGCCGGCGTCACCCAATAGGAAATCATTGTCGTCGCCCCCGGATAGATGATCATTGCCATCATCACCAAATAGCCGATCGATCCCGGTTCCACCCCAGAGCACATCTGCCTCGCTGCCGCCCTGCAGCTCATCGTCTCCACTGCCCCCATCCAGCACATCATGCCCCTCATTCCCCAGCAAGAAATCCTTATCAGCCCCACCAAAGAGGACATCATCGCCCCGCCCACCCATCAACGTGTCGTTACCATTCCCTCCATCTAGCCAATCGTCGCCACCGATAGGATCATTGAGAAAATCCCCGACGAGCGTATCGACGCCATTCCCTCCAATCAGACGATCATTGCCGCCCCCACCCCAGAGAAAATCGTCTCCAGCCCCACCATCGAGCCAATCAGCCCCCTCCTGCACAGCAGCTACCTGCTGATCGTCTCCCCACAATTGGTCGTTGTCATCCCCGCCAATGATGACGTCATCGCCGCCATCGCCACGGAGGTAGTCGTCCCCCGCTCCACCATCGAGGTAATCCGCAGCACCGGCTGCACTAAAAAACTCCTGCTGAGGCACAGAAATAAACCCGCCTATGCCATCCGCCACACGCCCAAGCCACCCCGTCGGGCGGTTCTCCCCCCACAGCTGGTCATCACCGGCATCACCTTTCAACACATCTATGCCCAAGCCACCCATCAACACATCGTTCCCCTCACCACCCTCACCATAATGCGTACCGGAGCTGATCGTCGCGTTCGTGAAATTGACGATGAACGTACTGCCCGCCATGATGTCGGCATCGTCCCCGCCAAAAAAATAATCGCCGTCGTCCACATACGCGTAATCGTCGCCGGGCCCGCCGAGCAGATAGTCGTGGCCTAACCCTGCGATCAAGGTGTCATTGCCTGCCCCACCATCCAACAAATCGTCAAAGGCCCCCAGAAGTGGCGTATGGTCGCCCTCCAGAATATCGTCGCCTCCATGCCCATAGAGGGCGCTTGGCCCTGCTCCAGGAGGATCGAGGTCATTATTTTCTGGCCCTCCGATCACAGTGAAAGCGAAGGGGCCAGTCGGGAGACCAGGGTCTCTTGGGGCTGTCGAGAGATCTCGCAATTCAATCCCCAGCGAACCCGGCTGCCAATGCTGAATGGTGACTGTACCGTTGAGGGTGAGCGTGCTCCCGTTCCGTACAAAGATCCACTGTCCATCGAGGCTCTTATAGGTGCTGTCAGGGTCACCTTCTTTACGAACCCCTCCCATTAGGAGTCGGCCATTGAGCTGAATCACACCCGTATCATCGCCATCCTCAATGCGATCGGTTCCATCCGTAGTCAAAACATAGCTGTCGAATCCCAGACCTCCGTGAAGTGTATCGCCTCCTGTCCCGCCATCTAACCGGTCATTGCCACTATCGCCTTGGAGATAGTCGTCACCACCAAAACCCCGCAGATCATCGCTGCCGACACCGCCGTAGAGATGGTCGTCTGTGGGCAGGAACTGACTGCCGGTCAGGGCATCCGCTTGATCGCTGCCAAAGAGATACTCGCGCGCAAAGGAGGAAACTCCAGCAGGGACATCAAATCTCGATGCCGCGTCCCCGTAGTGCGTCAAGCTGAGCGAATCACTAGGGATCGTTCGGTTATTGAGGGTCAGATCCAGCTTTGCAAGAAGAAATGTTGCACGATCCATCAGATACTGCTCCGTCATCTCGCCGAAGCCGGTAGCTGGATCGTACAACGCTAACTTTCCATTCGCAGCGTGCCCAAGACCAACATAATCGACCCCAACCACTGCAAATGGATTCAGGGTACGCAGCGCATAACGATAGGCCAACCCTTGATCAGTATTCCCTTGCGCTTCCGCGACTAACTCCGCTGCCGTGAGGCGCGGCACCACACGACCTTGACTGTCACGTTGGACCAGCGGTTCGATGGAGAAGGTTTGGTTGGCGACGATAGCCTGGACTTCTGCCAGATGCGTGTAAAACTCCGTCCGAGTGCCGAGGTTACCAAACCCGCCGGTATCGTCATTGAAGTCAGTCGTCTTATCGAGCGCATTCGGCACAAAGAGTGTCCGTAACGCATCCAATGCCAACTCAAGCGTATCTCCTTCGGCAACGTGCTCTTCGACAGAAAATGCCGTCGCATCAGCCTGTGCTGAGGAAGCAGCTTTGAGCATATTTTCGATATCGATCTGCGTGAGATCCGGGTCAAGGGTCTCGAAGAGCGACTGTAGGGCCAACGAATCTACAACCAAGGTAATGCTATGGGCGTTGCCGTAGTCACGGAAGGGATTGGGCAGCCCTTCTACGAGCGGTTGTCCTTCGATCAGCACCGCGTGAACTGGCCCATGTATCCCCGAATTGGCGACTAGTTGTATGTCACCACCTGTAACACCGGCACCAAATAGCTGTATGATTTTCTGAAATGCACCATCAGTTCGTGTCACACCGCCATTGAGACCGCCTGTCGGCATGCTTGCCGTTCCTGTCGTCTGAAACTGTCCAGCCACCTGGATCACCGCCGGCTGATACCAGGACATGTTTTGGACATTGGTGCTCGATCCGCTACGGGTGAGGGCGCCCATCGGATCAAACTCAATAAACTTCGCGTCCATCGCAGTAATGAGCTGCCCGATCCGGTCCGCTTCGGTCACCACCGAAGTCACTCCACCGATTTGCCCAATTCCCGCGCCATTGAAGATGTAGGTGTGATTGATGTCATTACTGTGCAGCAAGGTGAACACAGTCGCCAGATGGCCTCCCAGTGAGTAGCCGGTGACATTGAGCGTGGACCCAGCCGGCAACTTGCCCGAGCGTTTTAGCTCTTCATAATACCGCTCCATACTCACGAGCTGCCCGAGCGCAAACCCAGCCCCCGCGATCTCCCCAGCCGCGCCACCTTGCCCATCACGCTCCCAATCGCCTCCTTGCGCCTGGTTCTGATACTCCAAACTGCGGAACGAGAGCGTGTAGGTCTTGCCGGTCGGATCTCTTAGATCTTTTATCAATGTCGCTGAGAACCCTGTCGCGTCGTTGGCATGATGGTCGATGATGTCGTAGTGCACACTAAAGCCGATGATCTGCTGGTCAGTCATCCGCGTCTTACCTAGAAGGATGGGTTCAGAGGCCAAGGCCACAGATAACCGATTATTACCCAGTCGAAGCGCTTGCTCCAATTGCAACTCTCTCAACAGAACGCGGTCGAGATACGATTCAGCGGCCATCTGCTGCAATGCGAACTGAAGCCACGTATTGATCTGGGTCATATTACCTCTCCTTGATCACACTCGTTGTCGCGGCAGGATTGAGGATTTCCTTGACAAACAAATGTTCCCGTTTACTACCGGAACCGGGACAGACCCGAGCTGTTAACCACCAAATCCCCGTCAGATTTTTCATCCACCCGGATTGTATGTACCCACGGCGAACAGCCAAGATCTCTCTGGTCTCCAGATTCAGCACGATGAGTTCACCACCAGCGATTCCCAATTCTCGATCGTGGGGTCTTGCGAGCCCTCGCCAGGTGTAAGCAAATCGACTCTTGCGGTCTACGATTTCCTCCTGTGCAACGATGTACGGAACCCTGACAAATTGTCCGTTGATTGCCGTCTGAAAGTCCTTCCGTGGGTGGGCGTTTTCATCGCGGTAGTATCGCTTGTACGGGGCCTGACTAATGTTCCTCGTCTCGCGACTACTCTGGGGGAGTTCAAGGTATGAGTACTTGCCTATCGCTGGCTGGACGTAGGAGTCCTCTGCCTTACGATCTTCTCCGAGCACCTGCCCATACGGATCCTCCAACGCGTATAAATGACTCAACTCGTCATCCGTGGCTTCCTTCCTCGGCCGCATCATGTAGAGCCCTTCCACATTCTCCACCGTCTTATAGATAAACTCCCCTGCTTCTGTCTTACACAGATGGTCGAAATATTGTTCCGGTGTCATACCAGGCTTGTAGCCACTATCCTCAGCAACGGGATTCGGAATTTTGATCGAGTGTGCAAAACGACCCTCTTCTGTCGCGAGTGGATCAGCCGGCTTCAGCTTTAGAATGTCGCAACGCCGGTTTGCCGGAGCGATTTTGTGCGTCCTGCAGTAATCCGCCTTCTTCTTCATTGCCTTATTAAACCGTTCTGCGACGGTTTCCTCGGCAAACACTCCTGCTGAAACACCAGTGACCAATGCCAGCACAAAACCAATCACGACTGTCCCCAACCTGCCTACTGTCGTCAGCAACATTGGGCCATCAGATTTCAGTCTGACGTTGCGCGCACTGGTCGTATCATTCGATTCACGCATAGACTCACACTCCTTTGTGATGGGGACAGACCGCGAGGGTGACACCAGCATGGAAGCAACCTGCTTCATGTGTGTTCCTAATCAAAGAGGTCCGTGAGTCTAGGAGGCCGTCGGCGTGCTGTCAAGAACCGTGGTTCACAACCGCCTACCAACGCCAAGCTGCCGGAATCTACAGGAATGCAAACCACACGGGACAGTAGTCAAAAGAGGGGGGAACGATGGGACATTTGATCACAACGAGAAGGACGGCAACCCATCAAAAGAGCAGACAGACACCTCGAACGCCTGCAGGCCTTGAAGCTACAGGCAGATAAGATTCTCAGCCTATGTGGCAGGGAGTAACTAGGTTTGCTCCTCAAGAAGCCGTAAGCCTGCGTCAGTAATTCGGACCATTCCGTCTTGGCCTATCTTGACACAGTGCCGTTTCTTGAGGGCCTGCACGGCTAGGCCGGTGTCTCCTGTTCCCTGTGGATCAAACAGAAGAGCGAGATTGGTATAGTGTTTAGGCCCGTGGTGTTTGAGATGTTGTAAAACTCGGCGCTGGAGGCTTTTCTTTCGTTTCTGTTCCCTATCACCTGGCCTGATAGGTTTCTGGGGCATGAAACACCCATAACGGTGTGTTGCAATGGCGTCAGGACGCCGTCAGGCTCTGGAGAACGGCGGCATCTTAAGGGCAATACCGGCAAAGTGCAAGGCATAATGATGGCATATCATCAGTTCGGATATACATATTACAAGCATTCCTAATTGTACTGCCCCATAGCAACGAGTTCCTTCAAGCTTGAGAGGTCAAGCGGTCTCTGAATGCTGACGACCTGAGCGATCCTCTGAGCACCTTCCTCCCTCAGGTACCAACTTGACTTCGATGGGCACACATGTAACCATTGGCTACCTTTCATGCTCGCCAGGTCTGACATCGTCAAAGATACCTGCCTTCGCCTGACTACTGCCCGTCTCGGGTATTCAGCTGGTTTGATTGGCACCGTGTATAGCATCGGTACCGACTGGTCTGGAAACTGGTATTTCCAACTACGCTGGTTGAATCGACCAGCCAGCAAACGAAAGAGACCTGTCTCTCAATGGAGCTTGAGTCTCCGCGAAACCGATCTTGGCGACTTTGAGCGGATCACAGGGGAACAAGTCCAGGAGTTACTGAAAGAGTCGAGGCTACCCAGCAAGTCGAGGAAGACACGACGACTCCCAGGGGCCTGGAGGATAAAACGACACCCAAACCAGCTTCGATTGTTTAGCGAGTGCTAAAGGCCAGGATGGCTGAGAACCCTCAGGCAGTTTGCTGAAAAACGCGGTTTCTGCTTCGCACATCGTTGCGCGATGATAGAAGGAACTGTGGCACTTGACACCTCAGAATGCTCAAAAAGGCCGTCCAGCAAGGCCGCAGCGAGCGAAGGGGCGAGGCGTACGCTTCGGTACGTCGAGCCTCTGAGTGATGCGAGAACGCTGCTGGAGGACTTTTTCAGCATTCTGCTAGGCGTCCGTTCGGGTCTTGGAAAGAAGAGGGAGCCACGGGATGCGGTTGGTATCTGGAGGATGCTTTGCAGGCCTTTCTGATCCCCGAGCACCTTTGGGTGTATGCCGTGGCTGCTGAGGTTTCGAAAGCTTGGTATACTTCGTCATATATCAATCCGATGATGACGGCATTAGCCGGTTCGGCGTGTCTGCGTCATGCTCCGTACGATGGGCGCATAGGACGATTGAACGGGAAGTTCGTTCAAGGTTCCCAGTAACAGCCGCCCCAAAAGCATTGTCGCGGCGATGGAAAAACTGCTCTGAAACCACCCCGCGAGTGACTGCACACCCACAAGTACGGCGATCCCACTGAAGAGCCAGATGCCTATGCCCATTGCCGCGAGACAGGCGGGTCGGGTGGTGTCTGTTATATGAAGTGCGACCGCGACACTAATCCCTCCCACCAGCAGGGCTAGCAGCGGGTACATCCCAGGATCAATCTTGGGCGTAATCCCAAGAGCAGCGAGTAACATGCCCGCCAGAAAGGTCATGCCGGTGACAAGCATCACCCCGCGTACAATGGCTCGCCACGGGAGAGGTTCGTGCTGATGTATCATGCGGGGCAGCATACGGCCTGCCCCGTCGACATCACCATCCTACAAAAGCCGGGGGATCAGAATCGCTGAGAGGTCACTGAGGAGTTCGGTAGAAAGATCATGAGGCCGAGGGACACCGTCCGACCGGTTAATGTGGAAGAGTCATTGACCTGCGATTGACACACTCTACCTGATCCCTCCTCGGACAATCTAACTCAGCAAGAATCAACAAACTTGGAATCCCTCGACATGGGGCGAGGTGGGGATAGATTGTCCCGTCCTGTAGCAGCGTGGTAGCAATTGAGGATTGAGAAGAGACGATTCGTTGTTGGACCTCAACTTCGCCTTTGTTTTCGACTTCGGATGTTCAGGATCCAGTCGTTAAGCTTCCCGAAGAACGGTGTCAGAATTGGGATGTGTGGTGTAGGGCAGGTTGCCCAATAGCGTGCAGCGTTGGAGGGGAGGATGATATTGAGCAGAATTGTCCATGCCACTCCTCCTAACACCATACCCAATAACATGGAGACCAGCATGGGAATGGCAACGAACCATACCCCAAATGATAGCTGCAACGGTTCATTAGGATGGACTCCTGTTAGAGCTTGCAAAACACTTAGATATAGCACTGCGCCGTAAATTCCTGGAATCAATATAAAAACCGCAGCACTCAGTAATACAAGTACTGTAGTAAGGCAGCTTGGTGTGTGGTCGCTCACATTGAAAAGTATTTGATCATTGAACTTGTTGAGTGACAAGCAAACAGACGGAAAGCGATGTGGCCAGGTTGTCCTGTGCTGAGAGCAGTGTTGTAGCAGAAGAGGATTGAATGAGGAGGCTTAGACGTCGGTTTTATCCAATGACGCCTTTCGCTCATAGTATCGCTCGCACCAGTTATACGTGACCAAGGGCCAGAGCAAGATTGCAGGTTGTGTTAACCATGGCAGCCAAGAGTCCATCTGATTTAATTCTATTGTCCACATGAAGAAAAATGGCAGCGGCAGGAAGCAGGCCGCATATAAGGGCTGTCGAACCTTGCCAAAGCTGATGAGTGCGATTCCGGCACCACCTAGAAATGTCAACAGCGCTATAGCGCTTGTCAAAAGAGGGCCTCTGGCAGTAAGCAACTCGATCGCCGCATACGCGCACAATGAGAGCCCAGGGATGCCTAATAGGACGGCGGATGCGACTCGCGTGACCAATCTCATGAATCAATTTCCGACGAATTACGCTCTGAGTCTATGGGTCGGATTCCATGAGGTCAATTTGATTTGACTTCTCAGGCAGGGTAGCACAAGCAAGACGCAAAGCTATCTTGACCTGCGATTTCTTAGTTCGCTGCCCCCGTTACTGCTCGGCGAAACACCCCACGTTCTGCAACGAGCACCACCGGAGGTCAAACTCTGACCTTCTTTGCCGCTCTGTGTCCGCCTATTCCAACTTTGCCTTCTCTATATGCGCAGCGCGGACGCCATGGTGATCAGCCTGGCGTGCCTCCTAGTCACTCACGCCTAGCCAGTGGCTGACAGCCTACATGAACGTCCCAAGGGAAGAGGCTTGATGCCTGGCACTTTGGCTCAGCGGGCAACCATGTACGGGGGGTACGGACCCTTTCACATCAACCCAACCAGCAATCTGTCCCATTACCAGGATGCACAACCCAAGGTCCGATACCGCTCATTGGCTTGCTTCTTGAGGGATCACCACGTCGCCTGTGCTGCTCTCTCCTACTGTACCGGGGTCACGGTATGGGCCATGATACGGACGCCGAGGTCCTTCCCGTCCGGTGTTCGTACCATCGTCGGCGGTGCCTCCATGTACCCTTCCACCACACACAGCATTCGTTCTGTCACCACCGTCGCGCGCAACGCTCCGACTTGACATCGGGAACGATACAGCACAGTAATCGTTCCACTGCTGTCTTCAAGTTGGAATTCAGCCCCGCACAATGACTGCTTGGTCCCGAGTTCACTTCCGGCATGGACAACGACATTCTTCGCCACCCCTTCCAGCTTGACGACCTTTCGATGCACGGCGCTGGGATTGACCAGGAGCGAGCCGATTCCTGTCACCGGCTCAGCTGCCCATCCGTTCACTCCCACCATCAGCAGCATCCTGAATAACAGGATACCAACGCTCAGCTTCATAGCCAGCCGTCTTCTTCTCACTGCTGCCTCCTTCGCCCGTTCGTTTCTCAGCCTCACAACAGATTTCGGCGAGTGAGGAAACCCCGCACAGCATCAACGAGTGTGTTCCAGTCCCTCACCCGTTCCTTCGCGGATTCGAGTGCGGGGTCTACGAGATGCTCGATCATGCGACGCTGCCCGGTCTTGATCTCAACCGCCACCGCCATACCGGGGAGAAGCTTGACCTCTGTGCTCCCGACTTGAATCGTCGAACGATCCAGACCGACCCTGATGGAAGACACGAGTCCGACCTGTGCGTTCAACATCTTGTTATCAGGCCCCCTCAGCACATGACCGGAAACAGTCCCGTGGTGCACCGACTGAAACGTGACAATCTTGATCTCAACCGGCTGCCCCTTATGGACGACACCCACATCTTTACTCTCGACCTGCGCCTCGACCTCCACTAAGCGGCTCAACGGCACAACCGTGAGCACCGGCTGCGCCGGCGTCACCACCGTACCTACTGCCTGAACGGCGAGTCGTTGCACCACCCCATCAATCGGCGAGCGCACCCGCTGCAAGCCGGCTTTCTGTTCCGCTTGCGTTGCTTCTTGTGCCGGCCGCTGAAACTCTGAAACCAGAGTGTGAGACTGTGGCTCCGTTTCCGCGAGCTTCCTGGTCGAATCCAGTTCAATCAAGACGTTCCCCTGCGTCACCGCTTGTCCCTCTTGGACGTGAATCGCAGTGACGACTCCCGTTTCGGACAGGTGAATAGGCATCGCGTCTCCACTCGAAACCACCTTTCCGTGAGCCATCGTGACTGAGTCGATTCTCAGCAGCGTGGTGCATATCGCTCCAGTCGCGAATGCGATCAGAATCGTCCACAACAGCGCTCGGCCGATCGGAGAGGGAGGCGTCGCCTGAAGGTCCAAGGCCTCTGGAAGAAACTCTACGACAGGTCCCTCTGGAACAGCCCTGTTGGGAGGCTGACCTGATTCAGCCTGCCAGGCCGCTTTCCAGACGCTCCACTGTCTTCCTAATAAACCGAAGCCCATGACTGCCTCATCATTGAACCCCAACGTGAGATACCAAGGGTTGTAAAGAGGCCCTCTCGCGTTCGAGCAGTTCGGCATATGCGCCCTGTTCGATAATCTCCCCTTTATCCATGGTGTAGATACGATGGGCCTGACGGACCGCACTCAACCGGCTGGCCATGATGAATACCGTGCGACCCTGAGCGATCTCAGCCATATTCTGTTGAAGCATCGTTTCAGCTGCGTCATCCAACGCGCTCATGGCTTCGTCGAATATCAGTATGCGAGGATCCGCAGCGATGGCACGAGCAATCGCAATCTGTTGACGCTGCCCACTCGAAAGCGCACAACCTTGCTCGCCGATCTGCGTGTCATAGCTATCTCTGAGCTCAGCGATAAACTCGTGTGCTCCGGACAATGTTGCTACCTGAATGACCTGTTCCATCGACAGACCAGGATCGGTCATTGCGATGTTGTCCCGAACCGACCCGTTGAACAAAAAGTTCTCGTGCAACACGACACCCAACCGTCTTCGCAGCCAGGCCGGGTCAACCTGCACCAGATCCACACCATCCAGCAGGATTCGTCCCTGTTCAGGCCTATACAGACACTGAAGCAGTTTGGCGATCGTGCTTTTTCCTGAGCCTGAACGTCCAACGATCCCGACAACCTGACCAGGCTCCACCGTAAAAGACAGCCTGCGGACAGCCGCCTGGCTATCCTGACGATATCGAAACGTGACGTCTTCGAACCGGACCTGCCCCTGGACTTGTGGAATCGTGATCCGATTGGGGTGATAGGAAGGTTCAGGCTGCCGGTTTAATACGTCCCCCAGTCGCTGGACCGAAATACCCGCGTGCAGAAACTCCTGCCAGAGATTGACCCATCTCAGCATGAGGCCTGTCACGTGTGCCGACAACAGCGTGAAGGCGATCAACTGCCCGATACTCAACTGCCCATCAACCACGCGAAAGGACCCGACCCAGAGGACCACCACCATGGTGACGTGGGACACCCCGGTCGCGACATGTCGAGCCATCGTGCTCAAGCTGGTGGCACGGACACTGGCCTGCACATAACCAGCCAGCTGTGTCTCCCATTTTCGCCAGAACGACGGCTCACTCGCCACGGCTTTCACTGTATGGATGCCGCTGACGGCCTCAACCACACATGCCTGGTTGTCTGTTCCTCGATTGAGCAGGTTGCGCAGACAGGCCCGTATCGACGGAGTCATGGCGAAGAACAATAGCGCGTAGATCGGAATCGAGAGCGTGACCACCAGCGTGAGCAGGGGGCTCAGGACCCACATGCCGGCGAGGAAGATACCGGTAAAGGGAGCCTCCAGCAGTACGAACATGGAATGGCTGGTGACGAATTGACGCAGATACTCCCACTCGTGCACCAAGGCCACGGCATTGCCCACGCGCCTGTTGTCAAAATAGGCGAGAGGCAGCGCCAGAAGATGGCGAAAGAGCCTGGCACCAAGGGTGACCGTCATCCTGTTGGTGGTATGAGCAAACAGATAGGTCCGGAGTCCACCGAGGATTCCTTCGAAGACCGCCAGCGCGATCATGCCACCAGCCAGCAGAGAGAGCGTCGTGAGGTTCTTGTGCACAAGTATTGTATCGATCACCATTTGCGTTATGAACGGCGTGAGGAAGGCAACGAATTGGAGGAATGCCGATGCGATCAAAACCTCGCCGAACAACTTGCGATACTTAACGATCCCTGGGATCACCCAGGTCAGATCAAACTTGAGATCATGAAGACGGATCGTGACCTGCTTCGTCACACGCACTAACTCGCCCGTCCAGATCAGCTCGAACCGGCTACGAGAGAGGACGAGGGAGTAGCCTTCTGTGGGATTCTGAACCAGCACGTTCTCATCTTCGACTTTTGCCACCACCAGATAGCCCCCATCCACAAGCTTGGCCATGGCGGGAAGGGAAGCTTCTTGTAGCTTGTTCCACTCACTCGTGACGAGACCGGCCTTCAATCCAAGATTCTTGGCAGCACGGAGCAGTTCGGTCTCGGAAAGCTTCTGTCCAGACCGGGCAAACTGATACCGAAGCTGCGAGCCATTGACAGGAAGATCATAGTACTGCGCGAGGATCAGGAGACAGAGCAACCCTGTATCGGACTCATCCGACTCAAGCGGTGAGGGGATTGGATCAGATGGCTGGGAAGCGGTCGTCTCCGAAGCAGCCGACATGCAGCCATCTTAGGGGAGAGGTGGGCGATGGCCAAATATTTTCGAGGATTAGCACAGGGGTACCGCTTCCATGTTCACAGGCTCCCGTTCTCATTTCACCTTCGCATTGTCCATGACTGAGCATCGGCTTGCTATCAGGCGTTTGCAACCTAACGGTTACGATGTGACGACACAGGCCTGGCAACTGCACGGGGCCAGTCCGGCTCCTCCCTCAAGATTCTGTTTTCGGCTCACTATGCGTGGCGTGGCATCGATAAACAAAGGGGAACATCAAGCCAAGCAAAGGGTTCAACCGAATATCCCCTCTCACGATGGGCATTTCAGTTTCACCTCTTGGAGCGAGCACGGTCCTCCACTAACCGGATAGGCTGCACGTTTTTCATCGGCCGACCTCGTCCACTACCAAGACCACCAAACTATGATTATCCGAGGTATCGCCCATACAGAAACGCGACAAATTGCTTGGCGCCTCGCATCCGGTTCTTGATATTGTCATCACTCACGCCGGACTGTCGCAATTGCTGCTCAAACCTTACCAGCGCATCTCTTAATTCTTTTCGCAATTCCCTCTCAATCACCTTGTCCAGTACGCTTGGCATAATTTTCCTCCTCCATCAATTGTCCACATGCTCACTCCACCACAGCGTTACACAAACGAGTGCGGGGGCAGATCTTCCGAATTCTACAAGACTCATCCCCGACAAGCCACAGCTTCTCGCTAAGATCGCTACCTAGGCCGCCAAAACTTTCTCGGAGGACCTTATAACCGCCTCAGATGGAACAGCGTAAGCCCTGTTTTCAGCCTGGCGTTGGGCAAGATCGTCTTATGCATGGTGAACGTTGGTAGCCCTGCCACTGACTCGCTCCACCAGACCTGCCACCGTTCCGATGCCAGCACTGCCTGTACGCCGACGGGGCCGACTACAAATGCATCGCCTCCCCGTCTCAGCCCTTGGCTTGCACTTGCGAGGGTTGTCGCCATGGTCGTTAGAGAATCAAATGCGTTATAGGAAAACCAGAGATACAGGAGATCAAACGGACCATGACGAACAATCGAGTCCTCCACCACATCGGCGGCGCCCATGCGTATTCGTGGCAACCAGTCCCATCGATTAATTTCAGCACACTGAGTCCACAGCTGCTGTGCCTGACGCTGAGCATAAGCCATGTGGCAAACGCTCACCGTGTAGTCTCGTGGCCGGTCGAAGAGCACGCAGGTGGAAATGACTGCATCCCCGTTCACAATGAGCACTCGTTCCGCCGACGATCGTATCCGCCCGATCTCGCGATCCTGCTCTCCCAGATCGTCCAGATAATCGGCCACAAAGGGTTGTGCCGCGAGTTCGCTGATCTCCTCAGAGCCGTCCGGATACAACAGCACTGCGCCAAACGCTTCGCGCGGGTGAATACCAGAAAGCTCCGGCACAAAGACTGTCCGCCAGTCAATAGGACTTATCTGTTGCCTGGGCGATGGTGCCGTCTGAACATGAAGACCGGTCGGTAAAGAGACGATCATTTCCCGCTCACGATCCTTAAGAATCAGCTGCTGACCGTCAATTCGCAGGCTGCGATCAAGCGGAAGCACGCGACGACCAAGTGGATTGACGTATGCCAAACCTACCGTATCAGCCGCAAGGATCGCCTTCTGCGCGACCCCATCTTTCACCGTGATACATACCCCCTGACGTCCATCAAAATAACGGACCGGTGGATGATCGGCGGGCAGCCAGGTGACGACTTGCGACTTTGAAGGATTCATGAAATCGACAAACGGATCCCCGGCTCCTCCTGATTGGGGCGTGAAGAACGCGCTGAACAACCGAAAGGCCGCCTCTGATGGATAGGGCGGGATCCCGCGATAGCGTAACGGCCTGAGCGCCGAACGCCCTCGTTGCTGATCATCATACAGGGCACGAATGAGTTCCAACACCGCAGAGCCTGTCCCGGGTAACAGCGACTTGAACAGCTCGACGACTGGGAGGAAATCAATTTCATCCCAGTGCATCGCACCCATGCAGGACATAAAACGCGCGGTTTCAAACCCTCCATCGTCTAACACAGACAAGGCATCTTTTCGCTGGCGGATCGTCACCAGCCCGGTGGGATCAATGGCAAAATCTTCATCCCGATAAAACCACCGTACCTCTTCGAGCGGCATCCGTAACGCCCTCGCTGCCATACCACGAAGATCCTCTGGAGTGGTTCGTTGCCAATTGGGCTTCGTGGCAAGATTCACCTTGGTTTCATTCACTAAACCGGCAGGGGTTATTCCGACCCAACATCCCCAATCAAGTTGCACGCGTGCACGTATCAGCGAAACTCCCCCGTTCGCATTCAATTCCCATTCGCATTCATGGAGAGGCTGGCCTGTGGGATCAGTGGCGAGAAACCGTCGGCCATCAGGACGATAAAATACAAGGTGCCCCGTCGGCAACGTCTCAACGTATCCGCCCATCTTATAGAAAGATTCAGCGAGCGTACGGGTGGATTGAAAGCGAAGATGGCCAGGAGTAAACAGGGCACATGCAATGGGATCCGAGAACATTCACTCGCGGAGTTGGCCACTCCCCAGAACCATGAACTTTGAGCAGGTCAGCTCTTCTAACCCCATCGGACCCCGTGCGTGAATCCGTGACGTACTGATCCCGATCTCGGCTCCGAGACCGAATTGATATCCGTCATTGAGGCGCGTGGAGGCATTCACCAGCACCGCACTGGCATCCACTTCCTTGAGAAATCGCATCGACCGCCCATAATCCGACGTCACGATCGCTTCCGTATGTCGAGAACCATACTGCGCGATATGCTCCATGGCTTCATCCATGTTCTTGACGACTTTCACAGCTAACACGAGATCCAGAAATTCTTTTCCGTAATCGTTCTCGCTAGCTGGTTGAGCCTCCGAGATCAACTGACAGGTCTTGGGACACCCTCGGATTTCGACATGGGCTGCCCGGAGGCCAGCCGCCAGCGTCGGCAAGAGCGTGCGCGCGATCGACTGGTGGACCAGCAGTGTTTCCATGGCGTTGCAGGTTGATGGGCGCTGCACCTTTGCATTGAGGCAGATCGCTTCAGCCATGGCAACATCAGCTGCAGCATCGACATAGATATGGCAGACACCGGCATCATGCTTGACCACGGGAATGGTTGAATGTTCGGCAATGAGTTTCATCAACGATTCGCCGCCACGGGGAATGATCAAGTCGATAGACTGATCCTGTTTGAGCAAGACCGGTACGATCTCACGATCGGCACGATCGACGAACGTAATCGCGCCCGGCGGAATACCTGCTTTTTGTGATGCGTCTGACAGAATGGCTGCAATGGCCGTATTGGAATGAATCGCTTCACTGCCGCCTCTCAGGACACAAACATTGCCTGATTTGAGACAAAGTGCAGCCGAATCAGCTGTCACATTCGGGCGCGATTCATAAATAATTCCGATGACCCCGATCGGCACACGAACCCGTCCCACCTGCATCCCGTTAGGCCTTGTCCACATGGTGGACATCATCCCCACAGGATCTGGCAACTGCGCCACTTCGCGAATCCCCACCGCCATCTCCTTGATCCGCTTGTCGGTCAACCGTAAGCGATCCACCATGGCCTTCTTGTCCTTGGTAGTCCCAAAGGCCTCAAGGTCTCCCTCATTTGCCGTGATCAATTCGTCCGATTTCGCTTCCAACGCATCTGCCATGGCCAAAAGTGCCTGGTTCTTGGTCGACGTTGGTAGCGCGGCAAGTCGTCTGGCTGCCCGTTTGGCCTTGGAAACCAGCTCGACGACATACTCCACCGTCGATAATGGCTTCGATGGCTCACTGTCTGATGCTGAAACGGGTTGACCCAGTACTTCCATAGTTCTCACCGGTGACTGACGATTGAGAAAGATGCAGACAATACCGCGAGGACAAGAAAGAGGTCAAGCGCTCGACAACTGTGCGATGCCTGAGAAGACCTTCAGCCCGTTGATGACTGCCAGCTTAACTGAATGCTAAAACTGGACGCTGGCATCGTTCATTAGCGATGATAGGAATAACAGGATGCGGGCACGGAGCCTTATCAGACGGCCTCTATATCCCGCAAGCTCATCTTCATGAGCCTTTGATTCAAGCAATCGAGGCAGAATGCGATTCCAAGGAGGTTTTCAGCAACCCCTCTAATGTCTTTTGAAAGTATTGGATGGTTTTCACGAGTGCATCCTCGAGCTCAACCCGAGGCTCCCATTTTAGAAACATCTTTGCTCGGGTAATATCCGGCCGTCTCACTTTCGGATCATCAGTCGGCAAGGGATGATGAGAAATCTGACTCGACGAGCGCGTCAGCTTTAGAATTTCCTTGGCGATCTCCAGTACCGTCAGTTCTCTCGGATTCCCGATATTGACCGGGTCATGAACACTGCCGATATGATCGGCCTCCTGCGTGCCGAAGAACGATTTCCGGTCGGTTCGCTGCTCAAGCGTCTTGTCGGAATCCACAAGGAGCAGGGCAATGATGCCACGCACAAGGTCATCGACATAACAAAAACTTCTGGTTTGATTGCCATCCCCATACACCGTGAGCGGCTTTCCCTGAATCGCTTGTACGATGAAATTCGAGACCACACGGCCATCGTTCGGTCGCATCCTTGGTCCGAACGTATTAAAAATTCTGACGATCCTTGTATCAAGACCATGATAGCGATGATACGCCATGGTCATTGCCTCGGCAAAGCGCTTGGCCTCATCATAGACACCCCGTGGGCTAATAGGATTGACGTTCCCCCAGTAGGACTCAGGTTGCGGATTGACCAGAGGATCCCCATAAACTTCCGATGTGCTTGCGATGAGAAACCTCGCCCCTTTTGCTTTCGCCAGCCCCAAGGCCTTATGGGTTCCCAATCCACCGACTTTCATCGTCGCAATCGGCATGTCGAGATAATCCTGGGGACTCGCAGGAGAGGCAAAATGCATCACCGCATCAAGATGGCCCTCGACATGAATATAATCACAGACGTTGTACTTCACGAACGAAAACAACTCATTCCCCATCAAATGGGCAATGTTCTCCACTTTGCCGGTGCTCAGATTGTCCATACTGATGACATGATGCCCTTGACCAACGAGCGTCTCGGCTAAATGACTCCCCAAGAACCCCGCCCCACCTGTTATCAATACACGCATATATCATATTCCTTCTACTATGAACTACGCACCCCAAAGGATGCGGAAACTTTCGGCTTGGCCACATTCGACACCGCATGATTGCACTTATGTCAGCACCGCTGAAGCCTACGATGCGTCGAAATCCCAGGATGCCCCCTCAATCTTCAACGCACTCAACACTCCAGACTCGTGAATCTGAGAATGCTCAAACGCTCAATATCGGAAGTCCTACCGGCATCTAAATGAGAGTCTACTTCACAACGGGGACCCGTCCCGGTCCCGCACCGGACAGTATAGTTGCCCCAAGCATCCCTCCCTGAGATGGGTTGGGATGTTGAAACACCCAATCATAGTGCGTGGGTTTGCCCTGGAAATGACGAACCACCTGAGGAAAGTTGTTCTGCTTGATAGGTCTGAGCTTACTCTTGCTTCGGACCCCCATGATCCCTCCCGTCGGGGCTCGTATAAATTCCCATTCGCCATGTCCCACTGGATCAAGATACACCTTCCTGAGAAACGGTTTGGGGGCCCGTGTCAGCTCAGCAAGCGTTTGTGGATAGACTTCTCCTGGAGTGACCCGTCCTGCCTTTGCCGTTGTCGAGTACAGTGCTAACGCCGCTTGAATCTCCATGCCTTTGGCCAGCAAATCTATCTCGAGCTCTCGTTGGATCATCGTCTTCCACTGCTTCGCGGCGGCGGTCATCAAGAGCCCCATGAGGGTCACGGCCATCATAACCATGAGATAGGAAAATCCTGTCTCCGTCCCTCTCGGCCATGCTGCAGAACGCCTCATCTTTATGTCACTCCTGACCATCCACCTCGTCTGACAGTGCGACCGTTTGTTCTGTCCGTGTACCAGCATCTCGCACCGTCACGCTCTCAGGGGTGATCTTTTTAAGCACCAGACGCTCGTCAATGCGATCACCGACCTTGAGCACCAAGACTTCGTCATCTTTTCGAAGTACCGCCACAGACTGACTGTTCCGTGGCCCCTCTCCCATGCGCAAAAACCCCAAATATCTGAACGGCCCCGACTCTGTGCCCCCCCCCTGATCCACGAGGATCCCCGTTGCAGGTGTCTCTTCCTGATTGGGCACAACCACGTCAGCATTCACCGGGAGTGTCCCCTCGACAGCCGTCATTGAGAAAATATTTCGAGGCATCATATACGTGGTGTCACGTTCCATCTCTGTGGCCTTGAGCAGACTCAGATTGACCTGCAACCCTCCCCCTCTTCCATCCAACTGACGACCTCCCGTTGCTGGGCCTGTGACATTGGTCAAGGGGACACGAACTGGCGCTTCCAGCAAATTCCACTGCAAAACTGCCAACGTGGCCCATACGAGGATCAGCGAACCTGCCATCATCACTTTCTTCGTTGCATCCATGGCTAGTGAGTCGTCTCCTGCGGGTTCCGTTTTTCGTGTTCCGCTCTGAGATAGGTTGCAATTTTAATATTGAAAGTCAGAACCGCACTCTGTAGACCTCCGATTCGATTCAACTCCAAGTCCTCAATGAGCAACAATTCGTCTGCCGTCTCCAGGTCATGAATGAATCGACGGAGATCCTCGTATCGCCCACTCATCGACCCTTGTAACAACCCTTTGGTCGTATGGGCGACAGTGGTAGGCTCCGTCTTGTAGGACAATGCAGGCAGGACGACCCCCTCACGCTTGGCCTCATCCGAAATTCCCAGCGCCAATGGGCTAAAGTCTCGCTCACTGGGAAGCAACGCCCATACCTGAATCAGATCCTTGGTGGCGTTCCTCGCTTCTCGGTGATGCACCAACGACTGGCGCATAGTTCCCCATTCTGTCTCTACCCGTTGTCGCTTCACTTGGAGATTTGCCAGCCCAACAGCATGCACGACAATCAGCACCACGAGTAGCCCAATTGCCAGGACACCCCACGGTAGCAACGGGGCAAAGGGGTTCTGCAATAGAGCAATCAGACGTTCTTTCACTCTTCACACTCCGGGTTGCCGGTACTGCACCGTCACATCAAATTCCACCATCCCACTCGACCCGACTCGGTGCTGAGCCAACACCGGATTCTTGAACGTAGCATGATTTTGGAGTCCAACCGTAAAAGCCGTAACCTCTTCCAGGTTCGTCGCAGTTCCAGTGAGCTGAACGGTCTTGCCAGCCTGATCAAGATGAATACTCGTGAGCGAGAGGCGTGGAGGGATCGCTTGCTCCAATTCCGTTAAAAACGTGGTCCAAGAGAATGTCCGCTTTTCGAGCAACTGATTCGCCAGATTAACTTCGGAGGACAATCGTTTCAACGCACCTTCGGATAGGTCAATCCCCTCATTCTTGGCCTCAGCTATCACCAGATGATCCAGTTGACGAACTCGCTCCAGTTCACCCTCAATGATCTGGCTCTCCTCATAGATCAAGACTCCTTGCCAGATATTCCAGGTGATACCCAAGAGAAGTCCGATGCATCCACTGATCAACCATGTCCGATAAGTTGCCATCTCCGCGCGATACCGGCTGGATAGGTTGATCTCGAACTGCCGTCCGGCATGATTCCATGATCCCGTCTGCCCAAAGAATTCAACGGGCCATGTGCTCCACGACCTCTTCAGAGCCATGCTATGAGACCCCTGCAATTGCGACCAGTGACGCCATGCCTTGCTGGCTCCCTTTCGCCCCCCATCCAAGCTTCTCGACCGACTTCCAACTGAACTGTTGGGCGACAAGTTGAAGTTGTTCCTGAAGCTCTGATTGCAACGAGTCTATCTCCCCATCCGCGCAGATCACCGCATCATGAATGTCAATCGAAGGATACTGCTGTTGACAGATATCGAGCGAAGCACGGCATTCGTCAAGGACCCTGTTCAGGGAATCGACACTGGCCGCTATCTCCGATGCATCCAGGCCCAACAGTTTACATCGGTAAAATGCGATTCGCCCTCGCTGAAAGATCATGATTGTCAGCGATCGATCGGATAGTGTAATCCACAACAAGTCCTGACCTACCCAGCTCGTTCCCCGTGAAATCCTTTTCCAGAGATCAACCAGCCGCAAACTGGTGATTCCCACCTCGGAAGGAGTCAGTCCAGCTGATTCACAGAGTGATTCGTATTGCCTGAGGATCGACTCCTGAATGGCCACAGCCAGAACCGTGTACCGATGCTCCGGACCTTCACCATGACCACTAAAGACCTGCGACACAACCTTCGCGTTAGTCAGCGGAAAGATCTGTTCTTGCCCCAATCGCCACCGAATCAACGCATCGCACTCCTCACGTCTGGTTGGAACCTGATCGAGATGCAGAACGGCCGTTCGCACCGCCGTATCAGGAAGCAAAACCGCGATGCGCCGAGGAAGTTCTGACAAGAAGGCTCCTCTCTTGATACAACGCTTCTCATCTGCGCCGGTTAATGCACGAATCTGCGGAGCCAATATCGATGCTTGTGACACATTGTCAACTGTGGGTGAAGACTTGATCGTTCCTACTTGAAGGGGAGACATGCCGTATCTCTGGTGAAGGCGCCCACTCCAGCTTCGCTCACACTCCGCCCATCCGAGCCAGTCAGTGCCAAATTTTAAACACCGTCGCGGACGACGCCCGAGCAAATCCCACATTTCACTAGCCTTCCTCGCTGAACGTGACGCGATTGATCTCGCGAAGGGATGTCTCGCCGTTCAAGACCTTTTTGAGAGCCGACTGCCGAAGCGTAATCATTCCATCAGTGACCGCCCGATATCTAATTTCCGAGAGGGGGCGTTCCGCGTGAATCATCTCCTTGATCTCGTCTGTCAAATCCAGAAATTCCGTGATGCATTTTCTCCCTCGGTATCCAGTCCCATGACATTGCGGACACCCTGTTCCTTCGTAAAATAGCGTGTCCTTGTATTGGTTATAGTCCAACCCTGACTCCTCAATCAGAGCCTGCTGGGCTTTCATGGGAGTCCGGCACGACGGACACAGGATTCGAACCAATCGTTGCGCCAGCACGCAGTTGAGGGCGGCCAGAAAATTATAGGCGTCAATCCCCATCGAAGCGAACCGGCCAATGACATCAAAGACGTTGTTCGCATGAACCGTCGTAAGCACTAGGTGTCCTGTTAGGGCTGACTGAATAGCGATCTGCGCGGTTTCAGCATCGCGAATTTCGCCGACCATAATCTTATCCGGATCATGACGGAGAACAGACCGAAGACCTCTGGCAAAGGTGAGCCCCTTTTTTTCATTCACCGGAATCTGCACCACGCCCGACAGCTGGTATTCGACCGGATCTTCGATCGTGATCAGCTTGTCTTCCATCGTGTTCATTTCCGAGATAGCGGCATACAAGGTTGTGGTCTTCCCGCTTCCAGTCGGCCCGGTCACCAACACCATGCCATGCGGGCGCGTGATCGATTTTCGAAATCGCTTCAGATCTTCCGGATTGAAGCCAAGCCGCTCAAGCTTCAAGTCCGAGACTCCGGTCGCAATGGAATCTCGATCCAGGATTCTGATGACCACAGACTCCCCAAAGACACTCGGCAATATGGACACGCGGAAATCCACTGTTTTTCGATCCAGCCTCATACGGAAACTTCCGTCTTGCGGAACACGGCGCTCCGCAATATCGAGCTCCGACATGACTTTGAGACGAGACACCAGGGGCGCGTGCAATCGAATGTCCAATGGATCCATGGCCGGAACCAGAATCCCATCGACACGCAATTTGACATTGGTCGCACGATCCGCCGCCTCAATATGGATATCGCTCGCTCGGCGTTGCATGGCGTTCAATAGAATTGAGTCCAGCAGTTTGACCGTCGGACTTTGGTCTTCTCCGGCATGATCCAGCGCGAGTATCTCTTCCCCTCGCTCATCTTCTTTAACCAAGACCGATCGATACTCCGCTTCAAACTCGCGGAGTACTTGACTCGACCCCTCACTGCGTTCCAACGCCGCCAAGATGGCACTTCTGGAGCTGACAACCAGCTCCAACGGTTTTCCTATCAATAGTTCCAGTTCGTCCAGTCCAAGCAGGTTGTGAGGTTCCGCGACGGCAATCGTCAGCACCCCTGCCTGCTCGTGCAGAGGCACAAAAGGAACGCGCTGCATCCATTTGATCGAGATGGACTCATAGTACTGAGGAGCGACCCGAAAGTTCGTCAATGGATCGTACGTCAGCCCGTATTGACTGGCTAGCGCATGAGCGAGCTGGTCTTCCGACAGAAGTCCGGCATCGATCAAAGCCTTCCCCAAGGTAGCTGGCACTCCCTTCACGCGGAGAAAGACCTCTTCCACCTTGTGCCTCGTAAGCACACCCTGACCGACCAAGACCTCTGCCAAGCTGGGCCGCGCTAGGCTACGCGACATACACAGGCTCCCGAAACCTCATCGATGCTCCCTCACTCTTACGGTCTATCTACCCACCCACAGTTCCAGCCATCTGAAAAACAGGAAGATACATCACAATCACAATCCCGCCCACCAGGACTCCCATCACAAGTAACAACGCCGGCTCCATCCAAGTCGTAAGCTGGCCGAGCCGTGTATCAATATCTGCTTCGTAAAATTCCGCCACATCCTTCAGCATGGATTCCAGTGCCCCCGTCTCTTCACCGACCGACAACATTTCAATCATAAGCTTGGGCAGTACCTGACAGCGCGCCAAGGCATCCGCTAAGGTTGTTCCCTCTCGAATTTCCTCAACGGCTCCAGCCAAACGAGAGGAGATGAAGCGATTTGAGACGGCTGCCCGTGCACCCTGTAACGCATCTACAAGCGGGGTTCCTCCGGCCAAAATGGTCCCCAATGTTCTCGTGAACTGCACGGTGTTATGCTCAACCGCTACCGTTCCCACCAATGGAAGATTCAGTATGAAACGGTCAATCGTAAGCTGCCCTACAGAAGTGGCATAATAGGTGCGAATTCCAAGCATTACACCGGCCAGGCCGATCGTCGCAGCCAAGCCCCATACCTCTGCATGTGCAACCAGCTGCAACAGCAGCTGTGTTGCCCATGGCAAGGTCTTCCCCGTCTCTCCGTAGACGGAAACAAACGTCGGCATCACATAGGCCACCAAGAATCCGATCACGGCCATGCCGATCACAATGAGGAAGATCGGATAGGAAATCGCCTTTGTCATTTTCTGACGAAGCCCGATCATCAGTTTCAGATAGGCAACATATCGCTGCAACACCTCCGAAAGATTGCCAGACTGCTCACCTGCCTTGATGGTCGCCACGTAGAGATCTGGGAAATACGAGGTATGTTTTGCCAATGCCTCCGAAGCAGAGGCACCACTTCTGATATCTTCCTTCACTTCTCGCAACACCTGTCGAAATCCTGGATGCCCCGCACGATCGATCAACAAGTCCCAGACTCGCAAGATCGGCAACCCGGACTTGATAAGCGCCAACAACTCCTGATTAAAGATCATGAACTGCCCGAGAGGAAGCCCACCGAACGACCACGATCGTGGGGTTGGTATTGAGTTGGCTCCATGGCGATGGAGTGTAAAAACCAGCAGTCCTTGTGATTCGAGTTTCGCGCGAACGGCCGCTTCCCCGTCTCCTTCCAGAGAGCCTTGGATCATGGATCCGTCAGATCGTGCGACTCGGTATGCAAATACTGCCATAGCTCCGGCCCTTCACCCCCGATCAGTGAATTGCGCCAACAGGACTACCTTTGTTCGGCTTCTGATCCATCAGCAACCGACTCCGGCAACCAAAGATTCTGCCCCGCTTGAATATAATCTGTGGAGAGCGCATTGAGAGCCATAAGCTGACGCACGGAGGTATGATATCGTTGGGCAAGGCTCCAGAGTGTATCTCCGTGCTTGATCATGATTTGTGAGCGTGTGGCGAGTATCAATGATTGAGTTGGAACCTCTTCTCGGTCAACCGAATTTTGGCCAGACATCGCCTCATCCAATGATGAGAGGACTCGACGGCCGTCTGGAGAATCGCTGAACGAGAGGGTCTCTTTCGTACCTACCGGCACTGCTCTCAGCTGCTTCTCTACCGGAAGATCCATGATTGTTGGAGCAACACTTCCAGCCGCCTGCTTCTCGATCCGTGATAGTTGCTTTCGTAGCTGTTTGAGCTGGCTCTGGAGTACTGCTCCCGTCCGTGCGATTCGCTCTCGATCAGCCCTGGACTCAGCTAACTCTTCCCGTTGCAAACCAATCACATGTCGAGCCTCGCTCAATCGGCGCTCTGCTTCTCGAACGCGCCCGTCAAGCTGCGCCCGAACCACCTGAGCCTCGGCCAATTCCTGGTTTCGCACCTCGACCTCGGCACGCAATTCCGCCATCGTGCGCTGTGCATCTTTCAATGATCCATTGAGCACATCGGCCGTGAGCTGAAGATCCGACATCTTTGGATCACCAAGCAGATCAAACGCACGACAAGCTACAAGGTTGAGAAGAATCAGCCCAAGACCAAAAGTTCTCCATACCTGATTCCATCCGAAAGCCTTGCATACGCAAGATAATGTATGACCGTCGAAGTTCATACCTGAATTACCACTTGTTATAGGGAACCCCATTGGTCCCAATAAGATCCGACCCTGAATACACGTCAAAGATACCACCCTCAGTTGGCTCGCTGATTTCTTGCCAAGAACTGGAAGAATTCGTAAACGGGTCTTTGGGGAGGGCCCGAAGATACCCCGTCGCCACCAACCCCTCTAACGATAACGGATACTTCCCCTGATCCGCACGGTGATGGTCCAATAAGTCACGCAGCATGAACAAATCCTGCCGCAATACCGTTTCTCTCGCCTTAATCAACGAGGACTGGTAGGACGGAGCTGCGATAGTAGCGAGAATGCCGATGATGGACACAACAATCATGAGTTCGACCAGCGTGAAGCCATTTGCATTCCATCCGGTTACTCTACCAATCCTGATATTTGGAGCCATCAATTGCGACCGCCTCGCTTTGTGTCATGACATCATAGACATCTTCACCACACCAACTGATTGGCTTGGCTTGATCCTTGTAACAGCGCAACCGCCAGTCCGGTTTCCCAGTCAATGGATCGATCGGCATGCTCCGTAAGTACCGTCTCATCGTCGTACCTCGAACTGTGGCCTCTTCCCCCGTCAGTTTTACTCCCAACAAGGTCTCAAGAGTCTTGGGATAACCATACTGACCTGAAACTTCCTTACAGACCAACCTATTCTTCACACAGGCAGGTCCCAACAACACATCCCCATCACGGTTCCATTCCAACTTGAACGAGTCAATGGCGCTTCGAATCGTTCGAAGCTGTTGACGTAATTCCATTTCCTGAGTCCGTTTCGTCGAGACCTTACTCAGTGGCATCGCCACCGACGCCAGAATCGCAATAATCGTCATGGCAACGAGAATCTCAACTAGGGTGAGCCCATCCTCCCTCACCGGACTCGCACCACACCCGCCCCCACGACTCCAAGTGATGCCTGCACCGAGCTCCTGGAATCAAACAGTTCCACGCGAACCGGGGATACTCCGGGCGCCTTGGCAAGAAAAGTGACCCCCACGGTCCGTTTGGCTTGTCCAGCTGAACGAGCCAAGCGGAACATGATGGTACCTGCGTCACCTTCACGGCCCTCCCCCCCAATTTCCCCACTCCTGGTCAACTCTGCATCGTCCAATCGCTTGAACTGCAAAATATTGGGGTCGTATTCCAGTCTAAACCCGCTTTCGTCGGATGGGCGGACTTGCCCGTCTATGATGGAAAGCGTGACTTCCTTACCGAATTGAACAATCGAGTCCTCCGGCTTGATCACCACTTGAGGACCAGGCGTCGCCGATTGACCTAACGAGCGACCCATATTCGGCTGTCCATTCCCCTTATCCAAAATCCCATCGCGAGAGAATGCCTTCCCATCTTCATTTTGCATCAAGGTCGAAAGCCTTCTAGCGGAACCAGGAAAGATGGGGCGAGTCGCATAATTAAATTCCGTACCAGACCAAAACGCGTGATGGCCGCCACCAGGGAGAAGCGTCGGTTGAGCAATATGGGGCGTAATGGTGAGAATCACTTCGGTTGTGACACGTTTTGTCTCAAATGAGCTCAGCATATTTCCAATCAGCGGCAAATCTCCGATCCATGGAGCCGTGACTCTTGTTCGTTTGTCTTCTTCTTGCAGAAGCCCTCCGAGAACTATCGTCTCCCCATCACGCATACTCAGGGTCGTTTCTGCTGAACGGTTACCAAATTTGAATTGCTGAATGCGGGGAGCATCCTGGAGGATCTCTTTCTCTCCAACTCGAACAACTTCGACTTTCATCTTCAACGACAATTCATTACTCAGTCGGATCGAAGGCTCAACGGTCAACTTGACACCCGTATCCCGAAATTCTATCGATGTGACTGTAGACGTCGTCGGAACGGCTCCGGTTGTGGCTTGTCCAGGCAGCACATTGGTGGTTGAAAGAAGAATCGGTTGTTTATCTCCGATGTTAATCTCCGCCTTCTTGTTGTTCATGACGCGGACCTTCGGTGACGCGAGGGTCTTGGCGTCGGATTGCTGCTTGAAAAAATCCAGTAACATCGTGGTCGGCAGTTTGAAGAGATAATTACTGGGTCCGAGGTCGGTCAGTTGCCGATACGTCATATGCACCGCCTCAGCCGCCAATGGCCCTGCGAACCCTGCCGCCACCAACCCGGCTCCGGCTTGCTTGGGATAGCTTAGTCCATACTTCTGATCTTTTGTTCGATTGACCTCCAGCACCTCCAGATCAAAGAGCACTTCCGGCTCGGATCGGTCGTTGGCCAAAATAATCTTCTCGGCAAGTTCCAACTTCTCCGGTTGATCACGCATGACAATGGCATTCAGCTGTTCGTTTGCGTGCATCCGCTTCGAATCCAACATACTCTTGAGCAACAGCACCATATCCTTAGCTTTAGCCGTCGACAAATAGAACGTTCTAATCATTAGGTCTTGATACTGCTCTTGCTTCTGCCTGGTATCTGGGCTAACCACCAATACTGTTGGCGAGACCTGCCTGGAGAACAAGCTGTTACTATTGAGAATCAGCTGCAACGCGTCTTCGAACGGTGTCTCCTGAACGGAGATTGAAATCGGGTCGTTCCGAACATCCTTGTCAAAAATCAGGGTGAATCCACCAGCCTTTGCCACGCCTTCCAAAACTTCCCTGATACCGGCATTCTTGAACTTCAGTGTGACAGGCTGTCTCGAACGTTCGGCTCTCGTACGAGCTTGTTCTTCCTCAGTGAGACGACTGATGCTCTCTAATGGCTCTTGGTATGTGGGGTCGAGCTCTGCAGCGCGTGCAAATCTGCTCAATGCTTCATCAGTTCGTCCAAGTTGTGCCAATCGCTCAGCTTCAAGATACTGAGACCGGGACTCTTTCACACGAATCGTATCCTGAAATCCCGCCTGGTATTCGGCGTTCGAAGGTTCGATCGCAAGCGCGCGCTTGAATTCCTCCAGTGCGAGATCAACCTGCTTTTCTTTGAGCAGGGTACGGCCTCGTTCGGCATGTCCCGCGGCAGCACGCTCACGAGCCAGCGCATACTTACCCTGCAGAGCAACATTGAACGGATCGTCTTTTAATGCTTGCTTGTAGGCAAGACTCGCCTCTTCCCATCGCTCTGAAGCCAGATGCTGATCTCCACGCTTGACATCCGGCGAGACAAAGAACGAGCAGCCCGTAATCCACAAGACGCAAAAACCCAGCACAGTGCCTACGAGGTGAAAATAGGGACAGGTTTTCCGATGAGAAATCACAACACCTCTCTCATACGGGATGAAATGGGTAGAAGCGAAGGGTGCCCTCACCCCTCCATCAATTTCTTATACTACGGATCAAAACGGGCTCAAAGGAAAAGGCCAGAAGTTGAAGGAAGGGAAACTGGGTGAACTCTCCGCTCACATTCGGATGGAAGCATGACTGTAGTTACTTGCAGGTTCTCCCTTATCGCACACCAATCAATGTTTGCTCCTACAATCGCCAATATTTTAGGGAGGGAGGAATTTGAACCGGATCAAAGATACTCTTGACATCGATCAGAACACCCTGGTTGCGGCTCCGAAGCGGTCTCAATAGCTCCTGAAGGCTCAAATCAGAAAACCGCTTATGCGCGACAGCCACGATCAATCCATCAAGATCCTTGAGCTGGTCCCACTCAACCAGGTGAATGCCGTACTCTGCCATCGCTTCTTCCTCTTCAGCAATGGGGTCATGGACCAGCACCTGCACGCCGTACTCATGAAGCTCACGGATAATATCAGGCACTTTGCTATTGCGAAGGTCTGGCACATTTTCCTTGAACGTCAAACCAAGCACCCCTACACGCAATTCATTGGCCGGGCGCGATAACTGACTGAGCAATTTCATAGTCTGTTCCGCCACGAACTTGCCCATCCCGTTGTTAATACGACGGCCGGCAAGAATGACTTCTGGATGATACCCCACAGATTCCGCTTTTGAGGTCAAATAATACGGATCCACACCAATGCAATGGCCACCGACGAGGCCTGGGGAAAACCTAAGAAAGTTCCACTTCGTCCCTGCAGCCTCGAGAACTGATTTGGTATCGATCCCCAGTCGATGAAAAATCAACGACAGCTCATTCATCAATGCAATATTCAAATCTCGCTGAGTATTTTCGATCACCTTGGCAGCTTCAGCTACTTTGATTCCGGATGCTCGATGAATGCCTGCCGTAACAACGAGCGCATAGGTATCAGCTACGATATCCAGAGCGTCTTGATCCTGCGCTGATACAACCTTGATAATCTTGGCAAGTGTATGCTCTTTATCTCCTGGATTGATTCGCTCCGGCGAATAACCCAACTTAAAATCAACCCCACCCTTCATACCCGAGACTTTTTCCAAAATAGGCAAGCAGATTTCCTCTGTTGCACCAGGATAGACAGTTGACTCGTAGACCACGATGGCACCCGAAGACAGGTTTCGCCCAATCAGCTCTGAGGCTTTTTGTAACGCTGTCAGATCTGGCTGTAACGCATCGTTGATCGGTGTGGGCACTGCGACAATAATGAAGTTCGCGGATTTCAGATCGGCTGGCTCCGAAGTATATCGGACCTGAGCAAGACCAAGATCCTCTTTTGACACTTCGCCGGTCCGATCAATCCCCTTTTGCAATTCCTCGATTTTCTTCTTGTTAATGTCAAATCCAATAACCGGACCAATTTTTCCGAATGCCACAGCAATTGGGAGGCCGACATAACCCAATCCGACCACTGCAATAGAACGTGCTTGCCGTTTATTCATATCCTTCTCACATCCTCCAAGACGTCAAATATGGTGGGAACGGTGATAACAATGGCAGAAGATATCTGGATCGTCAAGAATTGTATGGTCTTCTTATAGAGATCTTTCTGTAGCAGCCCCTGTCCCCCCCCTTTACATACCCTAATTCCACATTGGGCCCTCTATTTAGAGAAAAAGGTGCCTTAATATATGGTAATTAGGGCGAAACGTAACCAAAGAACGTGTGCAGGAACAGTTTGAAGAGG
>NZ_JBLFBO010000103.1:0-2614 GCF_047338595.1 Nitrospira sp. BLG_1 | reverse complement strand
TCTGGAGAGCCAGCCAGCAGATCGTGTTCCGCTACGATGTGATCCCTGGGCCAAAAGTGTTTGAGACCCAGATCCACGGGAAGCGATTTGAGATGTATAACGACACGGTCCTGGGCTTCAATAAGTCCGGGAAGGAAGTGGCCCGTATTCAAGTGGAAGAGCCGATCTACATTCGGCCGGCCGAACGGGTGACCTGGTTATAAGTCAGGAAGCACCAGAGAGGTAGGAAGAGGGGTGGGGTTCCAAACAGGGGCTCCACCCCATCTTTTTGAGACCAGCGCGTTTGCGAGCCGCATAGTTTCCGGTTCACCACCCTTCGAAGGCCAAATGGGTTACAGTCCTTCTCGATTGCTCACGTGGCATAGGCCACACAAGTGGCCTATGCTTCTGCTGGGAGGAGTGGTGTGCCTGGCTCGTTTTCCGGTGCTGGAGCCGATTGATGTTCTGCGGCGATCAACAAGTAGAACACTGGGACCACAAAGAGGGTAAAGAGGGTGCCGACCGTCATGCCGGTGACGAGCATCATACCGATGCTATTGCGAGCCGCCGCTCCAGGCCCTGAGGCGAGCACCAGGGGGAAATGGCCGAAAATGGTGGCGGCCGAGGTCATCAACACCGGTCGCAGTCTGGTTAACGAGGCTTCGCGGATGGCGGCAAGTCTCGACAGCCCTCTGGCCTGTAGCTGATTGGCAAACTCCACGATGAGAATCCCGTTCTTGGCGATGAGGCCGACTAATGTAATCAGCCCGACCTGAGAATAAATATTGATGGTCGTCAGATCGAGAAAGCTGACCACCAATGCGCCGGAGATAGCGAGCGGGACCGAACCAAGAAGCACGATCAGCGGATCGCGGAAGCTTTTGAACTGGGCTGCCAGGACCAAATAAATCAGGACGACGGCAAAGCCGAGAGTGACGGTGAGGGCTGCCCCTTCCTGACGGAGCTGGCGCGATTCGCCGGCATAGTCGAGGATGATTCTTGGGCCGACCGCCATCGCGGCCTCTTCGAGCACCCGCAGGCCTTCTTCTTTAGTGGCGCCCGGTTTGAGCCCACCGAAGATGCGGACGGCGTTCCGCTGCTGGAAGCGGTTCAAGCTGCGTGGCGCTGTGCTCGTTTCGATGTGGGCGAAGGTTGAGACCGGCACCAACTGGCCGCCTGGCGTCTTGATCTTCAAGTCCAGCAGCGGGTCGATCGTCGCGCGGTCTTTGTCGCCGAGTTGCGGGATGACTTTGTAGCTCCGGTCGAAGTAGTTGAACCGGTTGACGTAGGCCCCGCCGAGCATGGTGCCAAGCTCACGGCCGACTCCGGCTAAATCGAATCCCAAGTCTGCGAGTCGCTCACGATCCAGCACGACCCTGGCTTGCGGGAGGTCGATCTTGAGGTCGGTGTCCACGTAGAGGAACTTGCCGCTTTGCCAGCCTGCGCCTAAGAGAGTACCAACGGTTTCAAGTAGTTGCTCAGCGGGTGCGTCGGATTCAAGAATGAGCTCGACGTCGTATTGTCCCGGAGTCGGAAGCGGTGGATCGAGTCGGGGGAAGACCCGCAATCCCGGGACTTGGGAGACTGCCCCATACACATCGTTGTACATGCCTTCCGTCGAGCGGGCTCGATCGTGCCAATCCTTCGCGACGATCCCGCCGAATCCGCCCCATGCGGTAGTGAGCGACCAGGTGTAGTCTGTTTCAGGGATGGCGGTAATTGCTTTGACGATCTGGAAGTGTTGACGGTTCGTCGCATGCACCGTGGAATCCGGTGAGGCCTCGAAGAAGAGACTGATGTGGTTCTGGTCCTCTACGGGAGCCAGCTCCTGACGGGAAAAGTGATAGAGCGGCCAGGCTGCGATCATGATGAAGACGGCAGCCGCCACGATTCCTCCGTTCATTGTGAGAGCGCCATTAAGCAGTGTGGCATAGAGTCTCCGCGCTTCTTCGAACCGTCGGTTGACGAACGCGGTCAATCGACCTTCTTTGCCCTGAGGATGGACAAATCGTGAACTCATCACAGGCGAGAGCGTGATGGCGACGACCCCGGACAAGACCACGGCGACGGCCAGTGTGATGGCAAATTCGAGGAACAGGGATCCGGTGAGCCCTCCCTGAAAGCCGATGGGCGCATAGACGGTGGCGAGGGTGATGGTCATGGCGATGATAGGACCAAGCAGTTCACGTGCGGCTGCTCGTGCGGCTTCAATTCTGGATTTGCCAAGACGCACGTGCCGTTCTACGTTCTCTACGACGACGATGGCGTCGTCCACAACCAGCCCAACGGACAACACAATCGCGAGTAGCGTGAGCAGATTGAGGCTGAATCCAAAGGCGGTCAGGAAGAGCGCGGCTCCGATCAACGAGACCGGTATCGCCACCAGCGGGACAAGAGCCGTGCGGACTGATCCCATGAAGAGAAACACCACCACGGCGACGATCAGAATTGTTTCGGACAGCGTCTTGGAGATTTCCGTCAGAGCATTCCGGATGAACATGGTGCTGTCCCAGACGAGTTTCATGTCGATATCGCTCGGCAACGTCGGACGAATTCGGTCAACCTCGTCGCGCAGGCGGTGCCCGACCTCGATCTCGTTGACGCCGGGGACCGCCCAGATACCGAGGTACACGCC
>NZ_JBLFBO010000066.1:0-11100 GCF_047338595.1 Nitrospira sp. BLG_1 | reverse complement strand
GCCGTCCTGCCTTGATTGCTCCGATCAATGTATCGGATCTCAAGACCTATCCATTGAAGAAACGGTATAGCAAGGTTCGGGTCGCCGACTTTGCGACGCCGTGGAAACGTGGGGGTTCATTCAAGGCCTTCTGCGATGGCTTGCCTGATATCCTTGCGGTCAAGTCATTGCGGGCCGTCGCCCGAGCCATCGCAAAAGCCCATCGGAAGCGCCGTCCGGTCATCATCGGAATCGGTGCGCATGTCATTAAGGTGGGGCTCGCCCCGATCATCACGGATTTGATGGAACGGGGGATCGTGACGGCAGTCGCCATGAATGGAGCGGGGATTATCCATGACTTCGAATTGGCCCTCATGGGGCATACCTCTGAGGAAGTGGATGCTGAGATCGATGAAGGTCGGTTCGGGATGGCGGAGGAAACCGGACGAATCCTCAATGACGCCATCATCCTCGGCGCAGCGGCAGGCCAAGGATTGGGGGAAGCCATTGGGACCTACATGCATCACGCGGCGCCGCAGTTTCCGAATCGCAGGACCAGCATTCTCGCCACCGGTGTTCGACTTGGTATACCGGTCACCGTCCATGTTGCAGTCGGAACCGATATTATCCACATGCACCCCTCGGCTGATGGGGCCGCCATCGGAGCGACTTCGCTGCTCGACTTCAGACGTTTGACTGCCGTGGTTGCCAAGATGGAAGGCGGTGTGTACGTCAACATCGGATCCGCCGTGATTCTTCCGGAAGTCTTTCTCAAAACGCTGTCGCTGGGGCGCAACCTCGGTCACCCGATCTCGAACATTACCACCGCCAACATGGATTTCTTGGTCCATTATCGCCCTCAGACGAACGTCGTGCGGCGGCCTACACAAAAAGGCGGCCAGGGCTATTCCCTGACCGGTCACCATGAAATCATGCTACCGCTGCTTGCCGCGGCCGTGCTGGAGGAGCTGGGATGAAGCCGATCTCACATAGCTCGACAGCCCTTTCGCCTGAGATGCTCGAGGCTCGTTGGCAACAGTTGAACGCACGGTACTTTGGGGGGGCTCTCCCACCGATTCCAATTCGCTGGAGTGCACGACTGACCTCCTCCGTTGGCATGTTCACCTGCCGTGGCGGGCCACGAACCTCGTACCCCAATCTCCCAAGTACCGGTCGACGAGAGATTCGTCTCTCGCGTCCGCTCTTTGAACAACTGGCCGCGCGAATGTCCTATGTGGAGCAGGAACTGATCAACACCCTTGCGCATGAAATGATTCACCAATGGCAGTTCGATGTCCTGAAACGGCGCCCTGATCATGGCCTGGCATTTCTGAGAAAAATGAGACAGATCAATTCTTCGGGAGAGGTGGCTGTGACGACGTACCACTCACTGGAGAAGGAAGTCATCGCCTTGTCGAGATTTGCCTGGCAATGCATGAAGTGTGGACGTCTCTATCGGCGACAACGGAAAACGATCCAGCCTCAACGACATCACTGCGGAGCCTGCCGAGGAACCTTGCAAGAGCTCACAACAGAACCAGCGCAACACAAAGACGGCCACAGCTCGTCCTTCGACCAGGCTCCAGATCCAGTCTCTCCACCGAAGCCACCTCGGAAGTCCTCCAGAGCCCTAGAGCAATTGACGCTCGAACTGGCGTAACACAAGCGAGCCATACAGAAGCCGACTAGGTTAGGCAGCTTCTTGGTTCCCCCCTGACCGATTTCCCGCACGTGCGTGCTGCATGCGCTGGAGAACGGCCGCCAAGGCCTCGACTGAAATCGGTTTGGAAAGATAGTCATCCATCCCCGCGGCCAGGCATTGCTCACGATCTCCCTGCATGGCGTTCGCGGTCAAGGCCACGATCGGCACGGGATGGGGAGTCTCAGGTTTCAAGTTTCGAGGTTCAGGTTGGAGACCGGAAAGCTCCGGTTCTACCCTTGAAACCTGAAACATGGAACCTGAAACTGTTTTGGATTTCTCACGTTCCCGAATCACCCGTGTCGCTTCAAAGCCATCCATCTCCGGCATTTGACAGTCCATGAAAATGACATCGTAACGGATCCGGGACAGCGCCTCGACCACTTCCCGCCCGTTGGCCACCACGTCAATGCGATACCCCAATCGCTGGAAGAGGCGGACCGCCACTTTCTGATTGACGACGTTGTCCTCAGCCAGCAGTATGCGAAGGTCCACATTGGCCTTCGTCTCGGCAAGGGTATGACGAGTAATGAGGGGAACCGAGTGATTCACCACAGCCGCACCGGCGGTCGCAGAGTACTGCGTCATGACGGCCACGAGACAATCGTGTAACTGCCGCTCACGAATTGGTTTCGTCAGGTACGCGGAGATTCCTGCGGCTTTGGCGGTTTTTGCGTCTCCCCGTCGACCGAATGAAGTCAGCAGCACCAGCTGAATCTCGGCCCCTCCCGATCGCGCCCGTATGGTGCGCGCCAATTCGACTCCATCCGTCGGCCCCATATCCACGTCCAACAGCACAAGGTCAAATGCCGGTTGCCGTTGTGTCTGACTCAGGGCCATGAGCGCTTCGGGTCCACTTGTGACGAGCGTCGGCTGCATCCCCCATTTCTTCGTCATCAGCTCCAGGATCTTTCGGTTGATGGCCTTGCTGTCCACAATAAGGATGTGGAGTCCGGCCAACAAGACGGAATTCCTCTCGACCACCTGGGAACCGCTGACCTGCTTGTGCAACTTCACGGTAAACCAGAAGCAGCTCCCGACCCCCACTTGACTCGTGACTCCGATCGCGCCTCCCATCAATTCGATCAGCCGTTTGCAGATCGCAAGGCCGAGGCCGGTTCCGCCGTACTTCCTCGTCGTAGATCCATCGGCCTGGCTGAACGACTGGAACAGTCTGTCACGAGTCTCTTCGGAAATGCCGATCCCCGTATCCGTGACCGCCACACGAATCGTGGCCTCCTCCGTCGATTCCGCTTCAACGGTCACCTCCACCACCACGTCTCCCTGGTCGGTAAACTTTATGGCGTTCGCAGCCAAGTTCATGACGATCTGGCGGAGGCGCCCTGGGTCACCCAGCAAGTGTCTCGGCACATCGGCATGGAACAGACAGGCCAGATTCAGTCCTTTTGATGACGCTCGCTCTGCCACGAGATCCAGCGATTCATCGATGGCGAGACGAAGGTCGAACGCAATCGTCTCCAAATCCAGTTTCCCTGCCTCGATCTTTGAGAAGTCGAGGACATCGTTGATGATCGTCAACAGATGGTCGCCGCAGGTCCGAACGGTTTCAGCATATTCACGTTGCTCCTCCGTGAGGTGGGTATCCAACAGAAGTCCGGTCATCCCGATCACCCCGTTCATCGGCGTCCGGATTTCGTGACTCATGCTGGCCAGAAACAATGACTTTGCCTCGGTTGCGGCCTTGGCTTCCCGCAACGCTCCATCCAATTGGTGATTGATCTCTTCCAATTGCTGCGCATAGTTTTTCAACGCCTGCTCCGCTTCTTTTCGTCCGGTAATATCCCGAATGAACGCGCTGAAAATGGTGATGCCCTCGATCGTCAATGGGGTCATGGCGATTTCCATGGGAAACTCCCGACCGTCTCGCCGAAGCCCGATCATTTCCACCAGTCGCTGAGCGGTGGGCACATCCTGAGGCTGGAGCAGTCGCTGAACATACTCGCGATAGCCACGGCGGTGGGACAGTGGACAAATCGTGTCGGCTGCGTCTCCTCCGATGGCCTCGAGCGCGGACCACCCAAAGGTTTGTTCCGCCTGGGCATTCCACTCCGTAATACGGCCGCTGTCATCCATGGTCATCACCGCATCGAGGGCCGTGTCAATGATCAAGCTGGTACGGGCCTCGTTCTGATGCAACGCCGCTTCCACTTCGGCCCGTTCGACGAAGAGGCCGATCTGACTTCCGGTCGTGCCCAATGCGCGTAACAGATCCCGGTCTTCCGCCTGAGCCTCTCGGCTGAGGAATTCCATGACACCATAGACGTTGGCTCTGAGCCAAATCGGAAAGGCACAGGCTCCACGCAGCACCCCGGGGGCCCCGAGAGACTCACGCGTAAAGAGCGGCGCTCCTGCGATATCCTCAATCCACAACGGCTCGCCACGCGCCCAGCAACACCCCGGCAGGTCGGAGTCAGGACCGTGGTCCTGTTGCCGGCTGTTGCGTAAAAACTCCTGGATCATCGTCGAATCAACGGACCACCCATGCGCGCACGTGAGGGATCGCCGATCGTCCTGCACCCTCCAGAATAACCCGACCTGCCAATCCAGACTCACGACGATCGCCTGCAAGAGATCCGGGATGGCTTGCTCAACGGTGGAGGATGCCGCCAGCACCTTCGCCACCGCATGTTGGAGCGCTTGACGCCGATCGGCACGCTTTTGCTCTGTCACATCTTGGAGCACACTGAGGATCGATCCGACTGACCCATTCTCAGCCGGAAGAGGAACGGTGGTCATCTCGACCCACCGAATCTGACGGGACAATCCAACCAGTCTGCACCGTCCACGGGTCTCACGTCCCTCCCGGGCAGCCTTGTACAGGTCGTCGAGCTGCTGATGATCACCCGTATGGACAAAGTGTCGAAGATCTCGACCGATGATTTCTTCTGAAAACCCGGCGTCGAAGAGAAAACAGCCGGCTGGGTTAATCTGGAGCACCCGATGATCGAGTCCCGACACCAGAATCCCCTGCGGCTCAGCCTCCAGGATACTCCTCAGTCTTTGTTCATTTTCTTGGAGTCGAACCTGCTCGCGTTCTGCCTGAAGCCGACGAGTCCGGTCCCGTCGCAACGCCTGTGCAAGAAAGACTATCAGGGGGACGACCAGCAGGAGATTGACCAGACCGATAGTCCAGAACAGGCTTATGTCACCACCATCACTCATCGGCTAGACTCCGGACACACCCATCCCTACGGTCAGGCTGACGCCAGCCTCTACACTCCGTTATGTGCCGTATCGGTTCGTTCTGTGAGAACTTGAGCCAATAACCACCGTTAGATCGATCTCTCCACGATCCGAGAGTCCCCAGCTCGACACCACCCTCGCACGGTAGGAATCGCTCTTTCACTGGCACCGGCAGCCAGGTATGATGGGGCCATGAACTCGAAGGTCCTGCCGCGAGAGCAACTCCTCCACGTTCTGGCCATGGATCGGACGAATGGGAAGCGCATTGTGTTCACCAACGGGTGTTTCGATCTGATGCATATCGGGCATACTCGATACCTCCAAGCAGCAAGGGCTCTGGGCGATGTCCTCGTGGTCGGGGTGAACAGTGACGCATCTGTTCGGCGTTTAGAAAAAGCGCCTGACCGGCCCATCGTTCCAGAGGTGCAGCGGGCCGAAGTGCTGGCGGCTTTGGCCTGTGTCGATTATGTCGGGATCTTCGACGAGCCCGATCCCCTCGAACTCATTACGGCCGTCCAGCCGGACATTCTGGTGAAAGGCGGAGACTGGCCTATCGACCAAATCGTCGGCCGCAAGGTGGTCGAAGCCCGTGGCGGCATCGTCAGGACGATCCCGCTGGTTCCCGGTCAATCGACTACAGCACTCCTTCACCGTATTCGCTCAACCGCGACGTAATTCGTGTCTGACACCACTTCTCACATGCCCTCCTGGCTTGTCCCTCTTCGATCGGCCCTCGATCAGAAGCAGGCACGTGTATGCCTACTTGGGGCACATGGCCCGACTTCGGCTTGCGCCGTTACCCTGCTAGACCGTCTTCGCCGTCATTCCCACGACTGCGCCACCCCATGGGTCGTGCTCACCGCAAGTGACGAGTCTGCTGAACGAATCTTCAACGACTTGCACTTCTTCCATACACTCATGGGGCAATCCGTCGAAGGCCTCGCGTGGTTCCCGGAATGGGAGACCCTCCCCTATGAAGCGACGGCACCGCATGTCGCGTTGATTGCACACCGGATGACGACGCTGCATCGCCTGCTGGTCAAGCCACCCACGATCCTCGTGACCTCCGTTGCCGCAGCCATGCATCGCGTGATCCCGCGCTCACTTTTTGAGGAAGCGGTGATTCGTTTCAAGACAGGCGCAACCTTCGAACGGGAGTCCTTGATCACGAGCCTCCTTCGCATCGGATACCGGCGGGTTTCCGTGGTGGAAATTCCTGGAGAGTTCAGTATTCGTGGGGGAATCGTCGATATCTTCTCGACCGCCTACTCGAACCCGGTCCGTGTGGAGTTTCTCGGGGACCAAGTCGAATCGATGCGGCTGTTCGACCCCGCAACTCAAACGTCGATTGAGAAGTTGAACGAGGGGTGGGTCCTACCCGCACGAGAATTTATCCGGCCTTTACAGGACCAGGATGCGACGGCGCCGGTTCCTCCCGATGCAGAATGGCTAAGCCCCGACCTCTATGAGACCATGGACACGTTGTTCGACTATCTTGGCTCGGATCCTTCCCTCGCTCTCGATCAACCGGAGAGTCTGAAGAAGGCCTGTGAGGCTGCCTGGAGCAAAATCGATGACGGATACCTCCGTCACGTCGATCGTGACATTGCCAACCCCTATCCCTCCCCTGAACGTCTCTTTCTCACGTGGGACGGCATCCAACAACGGATAGCCACCTGCCCGATGATGGCGCTGGAACCGCTGGCAGTCCCGGACTCATCCTGGGAGCCGACCTTTTCATTTTCCACCCAGCTTCCTGGCAGCATCGGTCTCGGGATCAGAGGCACCGCCTTCAGCCAAACCCTGAGCCTGCTTGAAGGCCTTCGCAATGAGCATCGGGTGGTTCTGGTTGCCCGAAGCCGGGGACAAGTCGATCGCTTGCTCGCCCTCCTCCGAGAACATGATTTACCGGCAGAATCCTGGAATCCCTCGACCTGGTCAAGCCAGCGGGCCGGCAAATCGCCGTTTTATGTGCTGCACGGCGATCTCTCTGTAGGGTTTCTATCCGGAGAGCTCCGGCTCGCCCTCCTGACCGAAGAGGAACTCTTCGCAAAAGGCGCGCGCCATAAGCCTCAACCCAAGAGTCGGACCGCCACGTTCCTGTCCTCGCTGGAAGACCTGAGCGTCGGAGATTACGTCGTGCATGTGCAACACGGCATCGCGAAGTATCGGGGTCTGAAACGCCTTTCGGTCCAAGACTTCGAGAGTGACTACTTGATCCTGGAGTTTGCAGGTGGCGATACCCTGTATGTTCCGCTCGACCGGTTGAACCAAGTGCAACGATACAGCGGCGCCGAGAGTCATGTACCTCGACTCGATCGATTGGGCGGGACTAGCTGGGCGAAAACGACCGCCCGGGTCAAGAAGGACATCGAAGAAATGGCCCAAGAGTTAATCGACCTCTATGCCAACCGGGAGCTGGTGAAACGGAATGCCTATGGCGTGACCACAACCCTCTACCACGAATTCGAGGCCTCGTTTGAATACGAGGAGACCGCGGACCAGCTCAAAGCCATCGCCGACATCAGCCGAGACCTGGAATCAACCAGACCCATGGACCGGCTGGTGTGCGGTGACGTGGGGTATGGAAAGACCGAAGTCGCCATGCGCGCCGCCTTCAAGGCCGTGGAGCACGATCGTCAGGTGGCGGTCCTGGTTCCGACGACACTGTTGGCTCACCAGCATTATGAAAACTTTGCCGAACGCTTCGCCCCCTTTCCCATGCGCGTCGCGCTGCTCTCGCGATTCCAATCGTCGAGAGACACGAAAGCCATTCTCAAGGATGTCGCGGCCGGAACCGTCGATGTCGTCATCGGCACTCACCGGCTGCTGCAGAAGGACGTGACGTTTCGCCATCTCGGCCTCGTCATCATCGACGAAGAACAGTGGTTCGGCGTCAAGCACAAGGAGCGGCTCAAGCAGCTTCGGACACAAGTCGATGTCTTGACGTTGACCGCCACCCCCATTCCCCGCACCCTTCAAATGGCGATGTCGAGTGTGCGAGATCTCTCGATTATTGACACCCCTCCGGCTGGTCGGTTGGCCATCAAAACGGAGGTGGTTCGGTTCAGCGATAAAGCCGTACGGGACGCCGTCCTGCGCGAACTTGGACGAGGCGGGCAGGTCTATTTTGTCCACAACCGTGTCGAAACCATGGAGCGGATCGGAGCCTGGCTGCATCAGCTGATTCCTGAAGCCAGAATGGTCATGGCACACGGCCAGATGGACGCCAAACCGTTGGAAGCCGTGATGCTGAAATTCGTCAAGCGAGAGGCCGACATTCTGATCGCCTCGGCCATCATTCAGTCCGGACTCGACGTCCCGACCGCGAATACGATCATCGTGAACCGCGCCGATCTCTTTGGACTTGCCCAGCTGTACCAGTTGCGTGGACGGGTCGGGCGAGGAGGCGACCAGGCCTACGCCTATTTCCTCATTCCCGATGAAGGCACACTGACCGGCGATGCTCAAAAACGATTGATCGCCATTCAGCAGTTTACCGAGCTTGGATCAGGCTTCCGTATCGCTGCGGCTGACATGGAGATCCGAGGCGCCGGGAATCTGCTGGGAAAGCAGCAGTCCGGTCATATTGCCGCCATCGGACTGGATCTCTATATGCAAATGGTCGAACAGGCTGTTCAACGGTTGAAAGGGCATGTCATCGAGGAAGAACCGGACCCGACGCTGCAACTGCCCGTTTCGGCCTTCATCCCCGAGCCGTACGTCACGGATCCCCACCACCGGCTCTCCCTGTATAAACGGCTGACGGCCTGCACCCAAGTCGGTGAGCTCGCTCTCCTGCACGGGGAAATCCAGGACCGGTATGGTCCCGCTCCGGAGCCGGTCGAACGGTTACTCGAAGTGATGCAACTCCGGACGCATGCGAAACGCCTCCGGTTGGCTTCGCTCGACGTACACGGCCCGTCGGTCACGATCGTGTTCCAACCGAAGGCGACGATCCCTGAACCGGCCGTTCATCGATTGATGGACCAGCTGAAGAAGCGGCTGAAGTTTCTCAGTCCCGTCTCGTTTGAAATCTCCATGCGCCAGAGCGACTGGCCTTCGCTGTTTTCGGAACTCAATGCAATCTTGCAAAGCCTCGACCTCTGTGATACCAAGACGATCAGAACGGATGCGACAGTCTCTTGATCGAGACCCTCATGTGCCCCCACTTATGAGACACTTCCGGTTCCTGACATTCTGTCGGTCCTATCTCATGCCCGGACTGCTTGCCGGCGTGGTGGCCGGTTTTGGGCCGATGATCTCTGGTTGCGGCGAGCGGCAGGAGGAACCGATCGTCGCGTTGGTCAATGGCCGGACGATTACCCAAACCGAATTCGACCTTCGATGGGGAGAGCTCTCACCCGCCACACGTTCCCGTTATGAGAAGGACGGCGGCAAGCGGAAATTCCTGGAGGAACTGATCACCCGAGAGCTCCTGATGCAGGAGGGGCGCCGCCGAGGCTTAGATCATAACGAGATCATCCGGGACAAGACACAACGATATAAGGAACAGCTCATCCTCGACGAACTTCTCAAGGACAAGCTTCAATCCAAGGTCGAACTGACGCAAGTCGAACTTGACGCCTACTACGAGAAGCACGCCGCCGAACTGCTGGACCCGTTGAAAGCCAGTATTTCTGTCATGCTTTTGCCCAACGTGTATGCCGCAAAGGACCTGGAAACGCAGGTGAATCGGGGCGGAAACTTTGCCAAGTTCGCCCAGCGATACTCGATGGACGAGAAGACGAAGTCTAAAGGCGGCGATCTGGGCCCCTACAGAAAAGGCATGCTGCTTCCCGAACTGGATACGGTCATTCATACCCTCAAGCCCGGGATGGTCAGCGGTCCCGTCAAGACCGAGCATGGATACTATCTTGTCATGCTGTCTCCTCTGGATGAAGCCATTATCCAAACCGACTTGGCGACAAAAGAACGACTTCGGCAGGAGCTCCTGGCCGACAAGCGGCGCAAACGATTCGACGAGGTGATTGCCGATATTCGAACCAATGCGGCGGTTCGGTTTGCTGAAGCCGCTCGCTATATTAACGAGGACACCGGCAAGCGTTAGTTCCTGCTGATTTCCACGAACCCACCGCTTCGTGTACAATCATCGAACGAGTGACGAAGGCTTTCCACTCCAGGGCGTAGGTACCATGACCACCGCTTCTCACAGAGTCTGTTGGGAAACCCGGCTCCTATCGGCATTGACCCTCTTCGTATTCGCGAGCTGGTCCCCGCACCCGGCTTCAGCTCATCTACAGGATCGCATCGTCGCCATCGTCAATTCCGAGCTGATCATGCTGTCCGATGTCCAGCGTGAGTTCGGCGCGGAGCAAGAGCGTCTCTCCCGTACGCACCGAGGAACTGACCTCGCCCAACGACTGAAGACCGCGGAATACATGGCCTTGACGAAGCTGATTGAACGGAAATTGCAGCTCCAGGAAGCCAAAGCCAAGAAAGTGGAGGTGTCAGATATCGAGGTTAAACAAGCCATCGAGCAAATGAAGCGACAAGGCACGTCCCTCAATCCTACGAACCCCGGCGACCTCCAGGCCGTACGCGATCAACTCGTGCTCATGCGAGTGGCCGATCAGCATATTCGCGGCAATATCATGGTGGGCGACTCCGAGCTGAAGCGGTACTACCAAGAACATCACGACCGGTTTGCGTTGGCCGAGGAGTACGAATTGAGTCAAATTCTGATTCGGCCACGCTCCTCAGACGGGCTGGCCGATGCGCTGACCAAAGCGCGCCGCGCCATGAATGACCTGAAGCGAGGTGACAAGTTTGAAGATGTCGCCAGGGAATACTCCGACGGCGATAATGCCTTGCAAGGCGGACGGCTCGGCGTAGTTCGGCAGGGTGAACTCATCCCCATCATCGATCAGGCCATCGCTCGGTTGGTGCCTGGTGGGATCTCCGACATCATCGAGAGCCCTGAGGGAGTCCAGATCCTCCGGATGGACGATCGAAGACCCAAACGGTTTCGGAAGTATGAAGAAGTCCGGCGAGAACTCCAAGATCTGGTCTATCAGCAGAAAAGTGAAGACATGTTTCAAGCCTGGCTCGTCCAGCTCAAGAATAAGTCGTACATCGAGATCAAATTTTAGCTTGGGGCCACACGACCCTGCCACCCCCGCTCCAGCAATAGACCACGATCACTAGTGTCCTGTCTCTGAAGTTCGCTGACAAAATCGGGCGACGCTGGCCAGAAT
>NZ_JBLFBO010000102.1:0-2636 GCF_047338595.1 Nitrospira sp. BLG_1 | reverse complement strand
CGGCGGCGTGAGACTGTCATTCATGGCGTCCACTATTGACAACCGGGGTCAGATTACCACCGAGTGCCCGAATCAGATGTGGGGCACCGATGCGACCAGCACGGTGACGCTGCACGATGGGGCCGTCACGGTCTTCATCGGCGTGGATCATTGTACGCTCGAAGGGATCGGCATCCATGCGGCGAAGCGGGCCACGCGGTTCGAGGCCTTGGAGCCGATTCGCCAAGGGGTGCGCCAGCAGTTCGGGGCCGTTTCTGCCGGCATCGCGGCGGGCCTGCAGGTGCGGCACGATCATGGCAGTCAATATATGAGTGACGAGTTCCAGGCCGAACTCCGATTTCTGGGCATCACCTCGAGTCCGGCATTTGTCCGTGCCCCAGAAGGCAACGGCGTGGCAGAGCGGTTCATTCGGACGCTGAAAGAGCAACTCTTATGGGTGCGCACGTTCCAGACCGTGGAGGAGCTTCGTCTCGCCCTCCAGGACTGGCTGCGTCTCTATAACGAGCAGTGGCTTGTCGAGCGGCATGGGTTCCGCTCACCGGCGCAGGTGCGTCGAGACTTGCTGCCCAGGCCGGAGGCCGCATGACGAGGGGGACCGCCAAAACCAGGAGATGTTTTGTGGAGTGGCCCTTAAAATACGACGGCCACAGTTGGCCGAGGAGCGACGATCGCCGAACGTTGCGACCCACAGGGCGGGGCGAATCCGGCAACAACCGTGTCCAAGAAATCGTGAGCGGTACAGAAGTGAAAAGAAGATGAATAAATCTCTGCGGTATCCTTTACGAACCCATGGCATGCAATCCATTGTGCGAACGGATGACAGGCAGCAGGAGCGTATCATCTTAAGTCGGCTTGCCGCGAAGCGGTTGGCCCAGTTGTTTAAGGACGGTCATATAACTGATAACAGTCTGATTCGAAAAGTAGGGTGGATCCGATAACCTGATTCTGCGCCAAGTTGTATGTGGCCAATATGAGCCGTATGTTAGGCACTAAGTGCCTGGTGGGATGTTCCATGCTTCTCCGCCTACTCCGCGTGTGATTGGGGTGGGGTGGTCAGTAGGAGGAGCGCACCGTAAACCTTTGTTCAAGAGGAGTCCATGTCATTAAAGAGGCGTCCTCGCCCCCAGCCAACCATCAATGAATCGTGGAAGCACCTCACGAAGTTGGGCGACTACAGGCGTTTTGACCCAATGTCCGCCAAGGAGCCTCCTGATACCAGTCGTATTCCGTGGATTCCATCGAGTTCCACGACTGAATCGGAAACCTCGACGGATCGTGTGGACTGAACATCAGCTAACTTTGGCTGTTGCACTCCCCCAGGCGGTCTGCCTATCGCGGTGCCCGCGAAACCGAAGCTATAGATAGGTTAAGTGGATCTATTTTTCCAGCCTTGTCACTCAGCCTTCAGAATGCCCTGTAGGAATACTCAACATAAAGGAGGAGTTTGTGAGTGGAAAAGCTGTATTGACGATAGGGTTTGTATTGATGGTCACTGCCACCGGTGTCGTTCATCCTTTCGACAGCGTTGCGTCCAACACGAGTCGAACAGAGATTGGGGCGCGAATTGGGCATGGGGGATCGACCTATCAGTCGAAGTCCAACGAAGCCAGTGACTGCCATGTCGTAGGAGAAGAAAGGATTGGCCATGGAGGCGCAACGTATCGACTCCAGTCTGGCCAAGCCGGTCAGTATCTGAAAGCGCGAGAGGGAGTAAGGAAGGAAGATGTTACCCAGAGGATCGGCCATGGAGGTACGACATATTCTCCAAATCAGACAATGAGCAACTAATCCACAAGCGGTTGCTCATATCGAGTTGCGATGCTGGGGATTCCTCCATTAAGCAGTGCCGTTCGTACTGGAAGACTCGATTGTAGAAGGTGCCCATGGGATCGTGAGTGACAGTTCGGTCCAGCACAAGAATGGGATGCTCATTCCAGCGAGCGTGATTGCGAGTATGCAACTCTGTCTCGCGTCGATCATCGCCATCCAAACCTTGTTGTGTCAGTCAGTGGCGAGGGAATCGTTTACCACAAGGGTCATCACAATCGAAAAGGAAATTCTTGAGAGAGTCGCGCTGTCCAAAGGGATGGAGGAGCAATGCTCCGCAGGTGAATCTAATTCGATACTGAATCGAATGAGATACAGGTCTGGTCGATCTGACATGGGGATGTGGAAGTGGTCGGCACTGATCTCACCACCACCACAAGGTGAGATCGCATCATTTGCTGTATGCAACAGGTGTTTCGGTCTTTGATCGGAATGATCAACCGGACAACCATCTACAGATGAGTCCACCATGCGCCTGTTCTAAGCGTGGAATGAAATTTGCTGTGCTACGTAGAGACATTCTCTCTACGACGGATGGAGGACATGGGGAGAAAAGATTATTCGGGCCTTCTTAGCTTCTCGGGTCGGGGCCTGACTGGATTGCCTGATCCAGTGACGTACCTCCTTGTGAGGTTCCGACTTGGCAGGCGAGTCCGGTGGTGGTTCCCCCCAGGATCATCACCGGGTGTCGCCCTGAATCCGCGGGAAAGATAGGAAGTGGTGGAATGAGAGAGAGCAATGAGACCTGTCATCGGAAGGACAGAGCGCACTGGCCATCAAACGGAAGGAGTCGAGCTGTGACGGTAAAA
>NZ_JBLFBO010000024.1:0-38781 GCF_047338595.1 Nitrospira sp. BLG_1 | reverse complement strand
GCGATGCTCGACAAGAAGGCCCTTGATGTTCAAGTCCTCCATGTCGCCCCGCTGACTTCAATCGCTGACTACCTGGTCCTGGGTTCTGCCGAATCCGATCGGCAGACGCGTGCAGTTGCTGATTCGATCGTCGACGCGCTGTCTCGTGTGAACCAACGGCCTCTGAGTCTTGAAGGAACAGCCTCAGGCCAGTGGGTCCTCATCGATTTTGGCGATGTAGTTGCCCATGTGTTTCGACAAGATGCCCGATCGCATTATGCACTTGAGCGTCTGTGGAGTGACGCACGGCTCATTCCCATCCCAGACAAAGACGCGGCACCGACTCCAGGGGCAAAAGAACGGCTGACCAGAAAAACACGTTCGTAGAAGATGGTTTAAGCGATGTTTAAACTGCTGATCACCATTTTTCTCATCAGTGCCGGCGTGTTTGTCTATAGCTACTTCCGCGAGCTGAACCCGGGTACCGTCGTCATCCACACCAGTCCCGGCGTGGAGTTCGATCTCAGCCCGGTCACGCTGGTCTTGATCTCGATGGCCGGCGGAGCCGTCCTCGCGACATTCGTCGTCGGTTTGCAACAGACAGCCCACCTGATCCTCAATTGGCGTAGCCAACGTCTCGTACGCCGCAAAGAAAAGGTCGATACGCTTCACCGAGATGGAACCCATGCGTTCATGTCGAAACGCACGTCGGAAGCCATTACGCTGTTGGAAAAAGCGCTCGCGATCGACCCGACACGAGTCGATTCACTGCTCTGGCTGGGGAATATCTATCGTTCGGAACAGAACTTTTCCGAGGCCATCCGACTCCATCAACATGCGCAACGGGTGGACGATCGCAACATCGAAGTGCTGCTTGAGCTGGGAAAGGATCTCGAAGGAGCCAAGCGGTATGAAGAAGCGCTGCAGGCCCTGCAGCAAATCCTCAAGATCGAACCTGACAACCTCACGGCCTTGATCCGGAAACGGGACCTCAACATCCGCCTGGAACGATGGAATGAGGCGCTCGAAATCCAGCACCGTCTGCTCAAAGCCAACCTCCCCGCCCCGGAAAAACAGGCCGAGGCCGCTCTGCTGCTGGGGTGTATGTATGAGGTGGGACGCCAGCTGCTCGAACGAGGCCATCCTGATAAAGCCCGACGATACTTCCGCGGCGCCATTAAGAAAGACCGTGCGTTCCTCCCCGCCTACATCGGCATCGGTGAAATTCTGCTTCATGAAGGGAAGACAAAAGATGCCGTTGAGATCCTGAAAAAGGTCTACGCACGCACCCGAAGCATCATCATTCTCCATCGTCTGGAGGAACTGTTCCTGGATCAAGGGGAACCCAGCGAAATCATCAGGGTCTATCAGGATGCATTACAACAAGACCCGCAGAATCCCGTGCTCCAGTTCTATCTGGGGAAACTGTATTACCGGCTCGAAATGGTGGACGAAGCGTTTGACCTCCTCTCAACGATTGAAGGTCCGCAAGATCATCTGTTGGACTACCATAAGATCATGGCCAATCTGTACTTGCGGAAACAACAGTTCGAAGAGGCCATCACGTCACTCAAAAAAGCGCTGAGTTTCAAGAAACGTGTGGTGGTGCCCTATATCTGTACCCAGTGCCAACAAGAATCCGTCGAATGGACAGGTCGGTGCCGCCGCTGTGCCAAGTGGAATACACTCACGGCCCTCCCCTGGATCGAAACCAGTCAGGTTTCCACCACCTCGGAGAAAGAACCGTCCCCCGGCCAGTCAGTCCCCTATCGAGGCATTGCTTCTCCGTTTGAAACCGTGTAGCTTTCCCCCTCGACAGTCGTTCGCTCGTGAAGCGACGCTCGTTTGCAATTTTTCTGTTTCTGGTTTTGTGCAACAGGCCCTTCGCACTGAAGGGACGTGAAACTTAAAACCCGAGACTTCTTGGGCGCATCCGACACGACGAACATCCACCATGAATCTTTCACAAAAGGCGACTCAGATGACCGAGTATGTAGCTCTAGCTGAAAAAGCACTCCATGACGAACCTCTGACCAGAGAAGAATGCCACTCCGTGTTGAATACATCAAACGATGAGCTACTTGCGCTGTTACACGCGGCCTTTCAGGTTCGATCCAAGTACTTCGGTCGGACAGTTCGCCTCCAAATGCTGCAGAACGCCAAGAGCGGGGCCTGTCAGGAAGACTGCCATTACTGTTCACAATCATCGATCTCAACGGCGCCGATTGAACGGTACAGTCTGCTTCCACAGAAACAGATGATGGAAGGTGCCAAACAAGCTGCCGCTTCCAAGGCTCAACGCTATTGCATCGTCATCAGCGGGCGGAGCCCGTTAGATCGAGAGATCGACGAAATCGCCGGAGCGGTCCGTTCCATCAAGCAGGAAGTTCCGATTCAAATCTGCTGTTCGCTCGGCTTGATGAGCGAATCCCAAGCGAAACGGCTCAAGGCCGCAGGTGTTGACCGCGTGAATCACAATTTGAACACCAGCGAAGCCTTTCACGCTTCAATCTGCACGACCCATACCTTTCAAGACCGGCTGGCGACAATCAAGAACGCGCGTGCGGCAGGGCTAGAAATTTGCTCCGGAGGCATCGTTGGCATGGGTGAGTCAGACGAGGACCTGATCGAACTGGCCACGGCCCTGCAAGACGTCAAGCCCGACTCTATTCCCTTGAACATGCTCACCCCAGTCTCCGGCACCCCATTCGAACAGGTCGACAACCTCACACCTCAACGCTGTTTGAAAGTGCTCTGCCTCTTCCGGTTCCTGCATCCTCGCACAGAAATCCGCATCGCCGGTGGCCGCGAACATAACCTTCGATCTCTCCAACCATTGGCTCTCTATCCGGCTGACTCCGTCTTTGTGAACGGCTACTTGACGACGCCTGGGGCACCGGCACCCGAAGTCTGGGGCATGATTGAAGATCTCGGCTTCACGATCGAAGTGGATTATCAGCAATCTGTGGCTAGCTAATCGATAGAGTGAACGACCGACCAGCTCGACATCCTCGTTGCATTGTTATCGCCGGACCAAATGGCTCGGGGAAGACCACGTTCGCCAGAGAATTTCTGCTTCGCGAGGTTGGGGTCATCCATTTCGTGAATGCTGACCTTATCGCCGGTGGGCTTTCGCCTCTTCGACCAGAACTGGCCGCACGACAAGCCGGTCGCCTTGTCCTCAAAGAACTCACTCGCTTGGCCAGCGCTCGGAAGCATTTTGCATTCGAAAGCACTCTGAGTGGAAGAACCTACCTGCATCTATTGCAGAGCTGGAAGGCGACTGGGTATATGATCCGAATCGTCTTTCTTTCACTGTCATCATCAAAGCTTGCGCTACAACGCGTCGCTACAAGGGTTGAACAAGGTGGACATAATGTGCCCCGCGTCGATATTATAAGGCGTTTTCATCGGAGTTCTGAAAATTTCCATACCCTCTATCGCCCATTAGCCGACACCTGGTCGGTCTATGAAAACTCAGGCGATACTCCGCGACTGGTGGAGGAAGGTCCATGAGGAACGCAACTAGGAAGAAAGAGACGAAAGCCTTTTCAGAGGCGGTTGGCCGTGCACTTCGCCGAGCGGCGAAAGCAGCTCGCAAAACCGCCAGGATGTATGGGACACCGATCTACGTGTGGGAAAACGGCAAGGTAGTTGCCAGGAAACCCTAAGCTTTCTACCATTACCCTCTTGGCTTTTATCGCAATATGGAAACCCTCGACGCTAGTTTCCCTCAAGACGGTGGCTTTATCAGTCCGAAAGTTGTTAGTCAGTCAAATTGCTCATGACTAACTCCTCCGATCCTTATATCAGGCTCCGTCCTGAAGCCCCACCCAACATAAGCGAGATCTGCAACTGCAAGCCACAGGAACCCATGGTGTTACAGGTACATCTGTCCAGAAACCCACTATCGTGTGCGCTTTGTAACCTTGAGATTCCACCGGAACGCGTGGGTTTCGACCAAGCCCTAGCTGAGACACTGGCTGCGTGGCGGGATTTTTACAACTCCTTTTATTATTTGTGGCTCGACTCTGGTGAGTTTGAAGAGTGGGCGGCAGCTCAATTGCGCGATGTATCGAGTCCAGTCAACATCCGTGGACTTAAGCTAACGCAACAACTGGCTGCCTGGCGCCCCTGCTATCTCTGGTGGTTTCAGGATGAAGCGGCACCTGACTGGACACCCGATACTCACTGCCCTAAATGTTCTCGAGCGCTTGAGCTCAGATTTTCTGGTATGCGGCCGAACGGAGGCTCCCTTAGGATCTGCGAGACATGCCTAATTGCGATAGCCATCTAGCAGGAGATGTAGCTGACCCACAACGATCTGCTCTCAGCTTTTCTCGTGTTTCCCCGTTTGGCAAGATCGTCACCCGCAAGGCATGGCCCACTACCAATCCGCTAGGTATACCCGCACGTTACCCACGCCAACCAAGAGACGCCTGATTAAGAGTTCCGTTGTCGCATCCTTTTGGTCGAGCAGCAGAGCACGTAGCCTTGCTCCACCATCCTGGTCACGAGCTAACCAAGTGCGGTTGTAGGCCAGATGAAACAGGATGATCGGGTCCATCCATGCCGATGACGAACCCCACGGCGATATTCTTGTACCCTCTTCGGTAGTCAACAGCAATGTACTCGACTCAGTAAGAACCTGCTTGGCCAGTAGGCCGCTCGTAATCCAGCAGGGCTGGACAACCTGATGACACGGGGCTACGATGTGCACGATCATCCCTTGTGAGGATTAGTGATGAATGAATTGATCTTCATTGTCGAAGAAGCTCCCGAGGGCGGCTTTGTTGCGCGCGCACTCGGTCAATCAATCTTTACCGAAGCCGACACTCTGACTGAACTGCCTGAGAAGGTCAGGGACGCAGTCCGCTGTCACTTCGAGGAAGGAAAGGGACCAAAAGTCGTTCGCCTCCATCATGTCCGCGAAGAAGTCATCGCAGTATGAGACTACCTCGTGATCTGTCGGGGAACGATCTTGCCCAAGCACTTCGCCAATTCGGTTATTCCATTACTCGCCAGACCGGTAGCCATCTCCGCCTCACCACGCTTCAGAATGGCGAGCACCACATAACAATCCCACAACATTCACCCCTCCGTATGGGAACGCTCTCATCGATCCTTGGCGATGTGGCAACTCATTTCCAAATCAGTCGTGATCAGCTCCTTACCCAACTCTTTGGGTCGGGGAAGTAGTAAGGCGATTGATACCAACCTGATTGCACAAATCCAAGGTTCTTCTCATGAGGCCTGGCTAAACGAGTCATCAAGACCGGCTGGGATCAATGACCCGGAACCGGACTTCATCCACATAAGAATAGGCGGAGGGTTGCTCTCCCGCAAAGAGACCACAGCGGTAGAGGCCCAGGGACCAGCCGGTTTTCGGAGGCGTGAGGAGAAAGTAGCCGGAGCGATCATTTGAGGTCGTCATGACACGATCCTGAATCACAACCTGTGATTCATCGGTCATGTCCGGCGTTTCGACTGAACAACGTGCGGTCAGCGCCACGGCATCGAATGAATCGGATACCAGCCGAAATACCAAGTGGATTTCTGGTTGAGTAGTAGAAAATGTGTCGCCTGGGTTCAACGGGATGAACTCGTGAGCCCCGGTTGGGAAATCATCACGCACGACTTTGGTCGCCGGAATCACGAACCGAAACCAGCTGAAATCGGCGTCCCGCCCGACAATCGCCACTCCCGTCTCCAACGTTTTCTGGGATTTGATTTTTTCAATAGCCTTCGCATAGAGAGCCTCTTCCGAAAGCCCAGCTGCCTGGGTTCCTGAGTCCTTCACCCTCTTGTCCTCTTCCTCCTTCAACTTTACCAGCTCAGGAACATGAGGCTTCACCTTGTCCAACCACCGAGCGATTTTGTCCTTCGCCAGCACGCGAGTGCCGGCTGGAAACGGGACATCTTTATTCACCTGTTCAAACTCCACGGCTGCGTCATACAGCAGTTGAAAATGGATGAAGGCATCGTCCCACCGTTGCAACTTCACGTAGCACTGTCCCATCCGGTACGTCGTATCGGCGAAATCCTCCTCGCTTGGATTGAGATTCGAAATATTGCCGAATACGGCGATGGCCTCTTCGCAGCGGTCTAGCTGCATCAACGTCAGGCCCAACTGATGGGTGGCAATGGGATCCCCGGGGTTGAGTGCCAGGAGCTTCTGATATATTGGCTCGGCTTCCTGATACCGACCAGCCTCAAACAAGTTCCAGGCATCCGATCGAATTACGGCCCATTCCTTCAGTTGAGTCGCGGTAGCCGCAGGCGTCAACGTGGGACTGAATCGTCGCCCTCGCTCCATCGACTCATACAGTTGTGCGAGTTGATTCTTGGCCGGCACCTCAAGAGGAGAACCAGGCGGAGCATGTTCCAGCACATACTGAAGATCGGCATCCGCACCTTGATAATCCAGCACATCGAAGCGGGCACGAGCCAAAGCAAGGCGCCAGCCCAGGAACTCCGGCTTTAGTTCCACCGCCCGTTTATAGGATTCCAGCGATTCCTCCAAGCGATCGATCTTGCGGAGCTCCTGCGCCAGCCGCCAGTGGGCCAGTGGATTCTTGGCATCAACCTGGGCGATGGAACGAAGCTCAGCAATCGCCTCCGCTTCCTGTCCCCACCGAACCAACACCGCCCACTTCGCCCAGCGGACGTCCAGCGCAGCAGGATCCGCCGCAAGGACTTGATCGTAGGCTTGAATCGCTTCCTTGGGGTCGCGAAACGTCGAGAGCATATCACCGCGCAATTGATGGAGAGCGAGCGCTTGTGGATGGTCATAAATTCCTTGGTCGAGCAAGTCAAGTGCGGACGCCACTGCCCCATTCTCCCAGGCCGCCTTGGCCTGCTCGAGCACCTGTTCAACCGGCGCCCTTCGTCCATCATCTGCCATGGCGCAGGGAGCAGCTATCACAACGAATACGAGGACTCTCACCACACGAATGACTTCAGCGTAGAGCTGTTGTCGTTTCCAAAATTCTCTCCTAGCAGATACTACGGTCATATGGCCGCTCTGTACTCCTCTGATTTTTGGAATCACTATACCAAGAAGCAGAACAAATATATCAGGCGAGGCTTTCATCATACTGCCCACGATGAATCGCCTCGTTGTTTCATTCCATTTCTTGACCTCCCTTCATGATCTCGTTAGTCTAGCGCAAGCCAAATCCTCGACGATAATTCCACTGGAGATACGCCGTGATTTTAGTGACAGGCGGTGCCGGCTATATCGGTTCTCATACCTGCGTCGAACTGCTTCAGGCAGGACAGGACGTGACCGTCTTCGACAATTTCTGCAACAGCCATCCTGAATCCCTCGAGCGGGTACAGCGGATTACGGGAAAACAGATTCGCATCATCCGCGGCGACATCCGCGATCAAGCGGCATTGGTGACAGCCCTCCGGGAAAGCGGTGCCCACGCGGTGATTCATTTTGCCGGACTCAAAGCCGTCGGCGAGTCGGTTCAGCAGCCGCTGTCCTATTACGACAATAACGTGGTCGGGTCTTTACGTCTGTTGGAGGCGATGGGGAGCTGTGGGGTCAAGACATTGGTGTTCAGTTCTTCCGCCACGGTATACGGCAATCCGCAACAGCTGCCGTTGACAGAAGACCATCCGCTGTCAGCAACCAATCCCTACGGGCAAACGAAACTGACGGTAGAGCATATCCTGCGTGATGTGCAACGCGGCGACACCTCATGGCGTATCGGGATTCTCCGATACTTCAATCCGGTCGGCGCACACAAGAGTGGCCTCATCGGTGAGGATCCGCAAGGCCCTCCGAATAACCTCATGCCGTTCGTGGCGCAGGTGGCAGTCGGCCGCCGCCCACACCTGAATGTATTCGGGAACGACTACCCCACGAAAGACGGGACCGGCGTGCGAGATTACATCCACGTTGTGGACCTCGCTATCGGACACCTCAGGGCACTGGAAGCCCTTGAGCGGGCGACGCACCAGACGGACTGCCTCACGGTCAACCTTGGAACCGGAACCGGGTACAGTGTGCTGGAAATAGTGCAGGCCTTCGAGCAAGCCAGCGGCAAGCCGGTGCCGTACAAGCTCGCGCCTCGCCGACCCGGTGATGTCTCAGCCTGTTACGCCGATCCCAACCAGGCGGCTTCCCTGCTCGGCTGGCAAGCAAAGCGAAGTCTCGCTGACATGTGCGCCGATACGTGGAAGTGGCAGAGCCTCAATCCGCTCGGGTACAGTCCCGCCTGCCCAGCAAACTAAGCAATGCCTGTGTCGCCCCGATCGTCGTGCCGAGCGTGGGCACCGTGCTACACTATCTCCGCAATGTTCGATGTCATCCTCTATCAACCGGAAATTCCACCGAACACCGGCAATATCATACGCCTGTGCGCCAATACCGGCGTCCGGCTTCATCTCGTGAAGCCGATTGGTTTTTCCATGGATGATAAACAACTCGTGCGGGCCGGGCTGGACTATCATGAGTTTGCCACGATCAGCACCTACAACGACTGGGCTGAATGTGCGGAGTGCTTCAAGGATCGCCGCCTGTTCGCGGTCTCCACAAGGGGAACCAGGCGCTATGACCAGGTCGACTACACCAAAGACAACGTGTTTCTGTTCGGTCCGGAAACACGCGGGCTCCCATCCACACTCCTTGAATCATTTCCCGTGGAACGACGCATCCGTGTCCCGATGCGCCCAGAGAGTCGTAGCCTCAATCTTTCGAACGCAGTCGCGGTCATTGTCTACGAGGCATGGCGACAGCTAGGCTTTGAGAACGGCCAATGACGTTCCGTCTATAAGCAGAAGATGGCTTCAGCCTTCTCTCACGCATTCGTCGCCCTCGCACTCGGCAAAGCCATACCACATCGGGCGATGAAGCGGCCCCTCCTCTTGACCGGTGCAATCTGTTCGATTGCGCCGGATCTCGACGTGATCGGATTTGCTTTCGGCATTCAGTACGGGGACCTCTGGGGTCATCGCGGCATGACCCATTCGCTCTTCTTTGCCGGCCTACTTAGCGCCGTGCTTGTGGCTCTTGGCTATCGGCAGGAGTCATCGGCAACAAAAGCAGGAATCGGGCTGTATCTCTTTCTCTGCACCGCATCACATGGCGTCCTCGACGCGCTGACGGACGGAGGGCTTGGCATCGCCTTCTTCTCTCCATTTGATCCCACTCGCTATTTCTTCCCATTTCGACCAGTCGCAGTCTCGCCGATCGGCATCGGCAACTTCTTCAGTACCGATGGGCTGCGTATTCTCGCCAGCGAAATTCAGTGGATCTGGCTTCCGACTCTTGGGATGCTGATGATTCGTCGCATGCTTCAACACCTCTGGTCGACCGCGCCAAGGGCGAATAGTCCTACACGAGACCAGTAGCCTGACAGGCAGACCAGGGCGAAAACTCGTTGGTCCGTTCTGGAAGGACAACTACCCACGCGCAGTTCCCCATCGGCGATGCAGAAACCGTTCAACCGGCGCGAAGAGCGTTTTGTCCACTGCGAGGCCGATCATGACGATAACCAGCATGACCCCGATCACCTGATCCATCGCACTCAACTCTCGTCCGTAATGGAGCAGGTGCCCGAGACCGAATCCCGTCAGAATCGTCACGTAGATTTCCGCCGCCATCAATGATCGCCAGGCAAAGGCCCAGCCCTGCTTCATGCCGCTCAAGAGAAAAGGAAGAGCCGCCGGGAGAATCACGTGAGTCCAGGTATGGAAGCCTGACGATCCCATACTGCGGGCTGCGCGGCTGTAGATTGGGGGAATCGTCCGCACACCGGTATCCGTCGCAATGATCAGCGACCACAAGGTTCCCATCACCACGACAAACAGCATGGCAGATTCCGTTTGCCCGAACCAAAGCAGCGCCAGGGGAACCCAGCAGACACTCGGAAGCGTTTGAAGGCCCAGGGCAAGCACGCCGATCGTATCTTGAGACCATCTGAAGGACGCAGTCAGGAGCCCTAATGGAAGGCCGATGAGAATGCCCAGCCCATATCCGATGAGAAGGCGCTGCACCGTCACGAGTGTGGCCTCCCACAGAGTGCCATCTTCAAGAGCGGACCAGAGGTAGATGAAGACATTGGACGGAGACGGCAGGAGCAGCGGTGACCAGATCTGGGCGTTGACGGCGAGCTGCCAGAGACCGATCAAACAAGCAAAAAAGAGCGACGCGATGGCCCAACGAGCAATCATCCGGCAACCTCATTTTGAACGTAGCCCTTCAGCACACGGGTGATTTCCGTGGAGTACCGAGCAAGGTCCACGCTGTTGATATCACGCGGGCGAGGGAGCGGAATGGAGAATTCTTCTCTGATTCGCCCGGGATTGGGTGAAAACAGGATGACTCGATCGCCCAGACAAACGGCTTCACGCACGTTATGTGTCACGAAGACAATCGTCTTCCGGTGTTGGCTCCAGATGCGCTGGATATCACCATAGAGCTGTTCCCTCGTCAGTGCGTCCAGCGCGCCAAACGGCTCATCCATCAACAGCACACTGGGATTCGGCGCCAGCGATCGAGCGAGCGCCACACGCTGCCTCATACCACCTGAGAGCTCATGCACGTTGGAATGCATGAAGCGCTTCAGACCCACGAGTTCCAAAAAGTATTCGGCCTTTTCCCGACGCTCCGACGCACTGAGCCCTTTGACGAGTTTCAGACCGAACAGGACATTTCCCAGCACCGTGAGCCAGGGAAACAGCGCCGCCTCCTGAAACATCATCAATCGATGTGGTCCAGGCCCGCTGATCGTCTGGCCATCGGCTTGCACAGTCCCACGATCCGCCCGGTCGAGGCCCGCGATCAGGTTCAACAAGGTCGATTTGCCGCACCCGCTCGGACCGACTAGACAGACGAACTCTCCTTCGGCAATGCGAAGGGTCACATCGTCAAGCGCCTGAACATGCAGTGAGCTGGTCCGAAACCACTTCGATACATGTTCCAGCACCAGCTTCGTTGGAACAGTATCCGTAGCAGAAACCTGACTCTCCATCTCACGGAAGCCTTTCGATGAGTCGCGCCAAATCCGGCGTTGTGCGCATGAACCCCGCACGCTGCGCGTTGCTCACGAACTGCTGAAACTCCTCGATCGACACGTCCGGGCGCAACATGATCCGTTTCCATGCCTGAGCAATCAACTCCGCTGAAACTTTGGCTTGTGTTTCTACCGACAACTCTTCCAGAACCATCTTCTTCGCCTCCTCGGGATGCGCGAGGATCCAGTCCGTGAGTTCACGGTGAGCCTGGACAAACTTTTTCGTCAATTCAGACTTCCCCTTCACGAATTTCACCCCTGACACAAGCACCGTGACGCTGTCCTTCGATTGTTCGAGCAGTACCTTGCCTCCGGCTTCCCGTTCAAGACGGGACACCCAGGGCTCGACTGTCCAAACCGCATCAAGCTTTCGCTGTTGGAACAACGAGATTTGATCAGGATTCGGCGTTGGGACGATGAAGGCCTCCCCGCCGGTTTGGGTGATCTTCAATCCACCGTTGGCCAGCCAGGCGCGGCAGGCAATATCCTGGGTATTACCGAGCTGTGGAGTCGCGATAGTTTTCCCACGGAAATCTGTCGGCTGTTTGAGTTGGGAATCCGCCTGGACCACCAACGCCGCACCTCCTGCCGCAGCACCGGCAAGGAGTCGAATCTCCTCTCCATTCGATTTCGCGTAGGCGTTCAATGCGGGATTCGGCCCCACATAGGTCAGATCAACCGAACCAGCCAGGATCGCCTCAATGGCACTCGGGCCGGCATTGTAGACATACCACTCAACCTTCACGTCTTTCCCCAGCCGCTCCTCGAACCATCCATGCCCTGTTCGTGAGAGATGATGCGCAACCAGACCTTGCACATGGGTCACGTTCGGGAAATGGCCGACACGAATGGTCTCTGCCATGGCTGAGGGAACGACAACCCAAAACAGAATGAACCCTATAAGAAATGTACGTGCACGCATTGTGATTAGACCCCCGTATCTTCTTCAACAGATCCAGAATGGAGTGGCAATACTACACTAATTCGATCATGATTGTGTATAATTATTTTGTATCATGTTAAATTATAAAATATTATGTTTTTATATACAGTTATGATTATTAAATATTTTATAATTTGACATGTAGCAATTATTATTGCTATGAGTGACCATGACGTTTCACGAGCAACCACAGGAAACTGCGTCGGCATTTTCCAATCGCCTTAAAGCGATTCGCGCACAACGAGGCCTCTCCCAGGGTGATCTCGCTGCACGAGCAGGCATAACCCGGCAAGCCATCTCAGCTATCGAATCGAATCTCTACCTGCCCACGACGGCTGTTGCCTTGAAACTGGCCTCGGTCTTGGCCTGCCATGTGGAAGACCTCTTCAGCCTTGTCCCAACTGAAGACATCATTGAAGGCACACTGGTCGGCCATCTCCCCTCAACTGAGACGAACAGTCACCCGATCCGCGTCAAAGTCTCCTCCGTTGGAAAGCGGACGATCGTACGGCCCGTCACGGACTTGGGCGAACAACTCTCCTTTGCCGTCCCTGCCGACGGCTATGTCACCGATACACAGGGCAAGCTCTCTGGGAGCACCGTCCGTGTCACACCTTCACGCGATCGAGACGCGATCGAACAAGAGATTTCTGTGGCCGGTTGTGACCCGGCAATTTTCTTGGTCGGCGAACATTTGCGCCGCCACAAAGACCGAACCACTGTCGTCGGCTGGACCATGGGCAGCATGGCGGCTCTCCAATCCCTGCAACGGGGTGAAGTGCATGTGGCCGGCATGCATCTGTTCGATCCGGTGACGAGCGAATCAAATCTTCCGTTTCTCAAACGATCACTGAAAGGATCCGGCTACGAGGTGGTGACCTTTGCAATCTGGGAAGAAGGATTCCTCGTTCGTCGAGGCAATCCGCTGTCCATTCGCACAACCGCCGATCTTGCCGAACCAATAGTGACACTCGTGAACCGCGAAGAGGGCTCTGGAGCAAGACTGCTGCTCGATCAGCGATTACGGACATCCGGAATCGAGCCACAGCAGGTTCGAGGATATGACCGTATCGTATCCTCTCATGTTGAAGTGGCCAGAGCGATTGCGGGGCGTCAGGCTGAAGTGGGAATCGGCATTCGATCCGCCGCCCAACAGTTCAACCTGGATTTTGTCCCGCTCCAGACCGCGCGATATGACCTGGTCGTGCCGAAGTCGTACCTCAAGTCCCATCCGACGCTCACACACCTCTTTGAAACGCTGGCAAGCCGCCCATTCAGGAAAGAAATCGAAGCCCTTGGCGGATACGACACCAGCGAGACCGGAAAAGTCAGAACATGGCACGCCTGAGAACAACGGCCCCACACAGAAGTGAACCGATGGACCCATCATCGTGAATCGTGATGCACACATGAAAGGAACCGTGATGTCGAGCAGAGGGTTGTACTACGGCCTCCTCAGTGCCGCGCTGCTTCTGACAGGAACGAGCTCGGTGCAGGCCGTCGACTATGGCGAACTGGTCCAGAAAAACGGGAAGTGGGAGTTCAAAAATACGGAAGACCCGGTGCTCAAGCTTATGCATGACAAGCACCTGATCACCGACGAAGACTATTTCAACACCACGGATCGCACCGGGACAAATTGGATCGAACCGGCCGATGCGATCCTCAATCAGCGACGAGATATTGAATGGAATCGCTACCTCAAAACTGGGTTGCACTTGCCGGACTGGATCGATCTCGGCCTCGAAAACCGAACCCGATTTGAGTCGGTCGACCACCCGTGGCGAACCAACCAGGTGGTCGGCAATGGTGCGACAGACGCTCAAGTCGCGCTCCGATCTCGGCTGCGCGTCGGCCTGGGAGGCAACGGCCCGTTCCGGTTTCTCTTTGAAGGTCAAGATTCACGGGCGTATCTCAACAACGATCCCGGGGATTTTCGTGACACCACTCACATCGACGAATTCGATATCTTACAGCTGCTCGGCTCAGTGACCGTGAACAATGTCTTGGGGACCGGCTTGCGGACCGACGTCCATTTCGGGCGGATGACGATGGACTTCGGGCGACGCCGGCTGATTGCCAGAAATGATTTTCGGAATACCAGCAATGCATTTGACGGGCTGCATTGGCAAATCGGCCAAGATAAGACCTGGCGGCTCCGAGCCTTCTTCGTGGAACCCGTCATCCGAGATTTCGTGACGCTCGACCGGCAAAACAACAAGTCGCTCTTTTGGGGAACCTATGTGGAGAGCCGACATTTCCCCTGGTTCCAGGCGGATGCGTACTACTTCGGATTGAACGATATCCGGCTGAAGAATGTCGCCACCCACCGGACGTACTCTACGTTCGGAGGCCGTCTGTACAAAGACTCCAAGCCGGGAGAACCGGATTATGAAATCGAGACCACCTGGCAGATCGGAACCAAAGGTGTGACCGACCACTTCGCCTATCTTCAACATGTGGAACTCGGCTATACCTTCAACACGGCGTGGACCCCTCGACTCCTGTTTCAGTTCGACTACGCCAGCGGAGATCACAAGCCCGGCGACAGCCAGGACGACGGGTTTGATACGTTGTTTGGGGCGCGACGATGGGAGTATGGGCCGACCGGCATCTTCCTGCCGTTTTTTAGGACGAATCTCATTTCACCTGGTTGGCGGGTGGTCGTCACACCGGTACCACAGGTCATTCTGCAACTGAAACATCGTGCCTGGTATCTCGCCCAGAGCAAGGATGTCTTCGGCAGTTCCGGCTTACGCGATAGCACCGGGCAATCCGGCTCCTCACTCGGACACGATGTGGAGCTTAGGGCTCAGTATGCAGTCAGCGCCAACCTGGACTTCGATGTCGGCTATGTCCATTGGTTCAAGGGTTCCTACTTCGACAGCCCCGCCATCCTGAATCAAATGCCGGCCGGTGGGAACAAGGACAGCGATTATTTTTATGCGCAGATGCGCGTCCGGATCTAAAGAGGATTGGTCATGAAACCGAAGCTACTGGTATGGTGTCTGTTCGTCATCGCGAGTACAGCGGTGACACCGGCCTTTGCCGACCAGGTCTTGGTCGCGGTTGCGGCTAACTTCATTCCCCCGTTTCGTGAGATCGCAACAGAGTTTGAAAAGGCAACCGGCCATGCGGTCCGGGTTGCCGCCGGCTCCTCTGGAAATTTTTATTCGCAAATCAAAAACGGCGCGCCGTTCGATGTGTTTTTGTCTGCCGATATGGAACGGCCCAAACTCTTGGAAGACGAGGGTCTTGGAGTCAAGGATTCCCGCTTCACCTATGCGATAGGGCGTCTCGTCCTGTGGAGTCCTAATCCCGACCTGATCAAGGGGAAAGAAACGCTTCGATCTAGAAATTACAAACGCCTGGCCCTCGCTAATCCCAAGACCGCTCCCTATGGAGTGGCAGCGATGCAGGTAATGCAGAAGCTGGAGCTGTGGGACAGCCTCCAGCCCCACATTGTCATGGGGGAGAGTCTCGGGCAGACGATGGGGTTCATTGAATCCGGCAATGCTCAATTGGGGTTTATCGCTCTGTCACAGGTGCTGGACCCCAAGATCAAGGGACAAGGCAGTCGCTGGGCTGTCCCCACCAATCTATACCAACCGATCAAACAGGACGTGATCTTGCTGACGAAGGGAAACGATAACGCAGCTGCGAAAGCGCTCATGGAGTTCCTTGGTAGTCCGAAATCGAAAATAATCATCGAACGCTATGGCTATGAGCTGAAGTAGCAGCAGAGGATGGGAATGACAGACCTCGATCTGAGCGCCCTGTGGGTCAGCTTACAACTGGCCACGACAACAGTGATCGTGCTCCTTCTCATCGGCACACCGCTGGCCTGGTGGCTGGCCCATACCCGCTCACGCATCAGACCGATCATTGAGGCGCTGGTTGCACTTCCCATCGTGCTTCCTCCCACTGTCCTCGGATTCTATCTGCTCATCACGCTCGGTCCCTACGGGCCGTTCGGTCGGTTTGCAGATCTGTCTCTCGCGTTCACGTTCACCGGACTCGTGATCGCTTCGGTCTTCTACTCCATGCCATTTGTGATCCAGCCTCTCCAGGGTGCATTCGAAGCCGTCGGGAAAGCCCCCTTAGAAGCAGCCTGGTCGCTTCGCGCCTCAAAACTCGATGCCTTCCTGACCGTTGTCTCTCCGATCGCTCTGCGGGGATATATCAGCGCCATTGTGCTTGGGTTCGCCCATACCATCGGGGAGTTCGGCGTCGTATTGATGGTCGGGGGATCAATCCCGGGACAGACACGAGTCCTTTCCACGACAATCTTTGAGCATGTGGAAGCCATGGAGTATGGCCAGGCCCATACGATCGCGGCCGTCTTGTTGATCTTCTCCTTTCTCGTCTTGCTGGCGGTATACGTCGTGAACCGTCGATTTCCCATCCACGTCTCATGAGTCACTTACGAGCACGATTCGACCTGCCGTTGTCAACGTTCCGTCTGAACGTGAATCTCGATGTGCCGATAGCAGGCATTACCGCCATCTTCGGCTCCTCTGGATCAGGCAAGACCACGTTCTTGAGATGTCTGGCGGGACTCGAACGGGCCCCGCAGGGCTTCATGCAATTCGGCGAAGAGGTGTGGCAGGATGAGAGCCGCGGGCGCTGTCTGCCGCTCTACGAACGCCCGATCGGGTATGTCTTTCAAGAGCCGCGCCTGTTTCCTCATTATGACGTGCGCTCGAATCTTCTGTACGGCTACAAGCGGATCCCTCTCGACACACGCCGAGTTGCTCCGGAACAGGTGATTGCGATCCTGGGAATCGGCCATCTCCTCGATCGCCGCATTCATAAGCTCTCCGGCGGTGAGCAACAGCGGGTGGCGATCGGGCGCGCACTGCTGACCAGTCCCAAACTGCTCCTGTTGGATGAGCCGCTCGCCTCGCTTGATCTTCAGCGGAAGCAAGAGGTCCTTCCCTTTATCCGTCAACTTCATGAGCACTTACGCATCCCGGTGCTCTATGTGAGTCATGGGCTGACGGAAATCCTTCAACTGGCCGACCGTGTCATCCTCATGAAAGAAGGCCACGTCGCCGGCACCGGCCTGCTCAATGAGGTGTTCACCACGTTGGATTTCAGAGCACAGTTGGGACCGCATCGAATCGGCGCCATCTTGAACGCGCGCGTCATACATCATGACCTGCAATACGGACTGACTCAGTTGGACTTCAACAACCACGCGCTGTTTGTCCCGATTCAGTCTGTGCCTGTCGGGCAAACCGTGCGTGTCCATATTTTTTCCAACGATGTCAGTCTGGTCCTCGCGCAAACAGTCGTGCCGACCAGCATCTTGAATATCCTGAAAGCCACCGTCGTAGAAGTCCGGGAAATCGATCAGTCCTCCGTAGACGTCGTCTTGGATATCGGCACCCCGCTCGTGGCCAGCATCACGAGAAAATCGCTGATGTCGTTAGGCTTGAAACCAGGCCAGCTCGTGTTTGCCCATATCAAAACCGTCGCGTTGAACGAAGAGTTCGTGGAATAGCGCCCCTCTCCCCAGTTTCTGTGGATAAGTCTGTGGTTAAGTATCCCCACTGTTGCCGAACACACGCGATGCGCTCAGATCGAGCTTCTTGCCTAGTTTTTAGTCAGCACGACGATCGAGCCGACCCAGCCATATCCTGCCAGGACTCGTTTCCCTAAATGCTTTCGACATGCTGCCTCACCTCAACCATGAAACCCTCCACACATCCGGATCCACTTGACGAGAGTCGCTCGATGTGTTACCAATGGATACATTATGAAACCGCAAGATGTCAGACGCCTTCGAGAAGAATTAGGTCTCACGCAGCAACAACTGGCTGATGCCCTGCACACGACTCGCGTCTCCGTCGCACGGTATGAAGCCGGGATGCGGAAGATTCCCGGCATCGTCTCCGTCGTGCTGAATCAATTGCGACAAAAGACGGAGATTCCCATGGCCGGCCTGGTTGCCGCCGGGACTCCGATTGAACCAGTCTCACAAGCGGAACTGGTCGATGTCCCACCGAGTATGTTCCAGGACGGAAAAACCTTCGCCTTGAAGGTCAAGGGCGAATCGATGAAGGACGAGGGCATTCTCCCCGGCGACTTGGTCATCGTCCGCAAGCAAGACACCGCGAAGAACGGACAAACCGTCGTGGCCTTGGTCAATCAAGAAGCGACGATCAAAGTCTACTATAAGAAAGAGCGTCACATCGAGCTGCGTCCGGCCAATGACACGATGCAGCCGATTATGGTTCACCCATCCGACGAGTTTCAGATCGAAGGGCTTGTTATCGGCGTCATTCGGCATTGCGCTCGTTAGCAGAGAGGAGTGGAATCATGCCAGAACCAACCCCCGTCACGAAGGAGTGGATCCTCCAGTTGGAAAAAACGGTGGCAGCCTTGGATGATCGTGTCAAACACCTCCAAGCGGGATTAGAGACAGCCACGGTCGGTTCACCGGTAAAACGGTTCTGGGTCTTGACGGGTTCCCGACAAACACGGGCGTTTATGTCATCCGTGTGCAATCAACATATTCGCCCGAACACCAAGGTGATGGCGCATGATGGTCGAAGCGCATAAGAGACCGTCGGAGACAGCAGCAGGACCCTGCTCGGATTGCGGCGTCATTGTTGAACAACGGATGGAATCGGTCGACGGGTTTACCCATTCCACCGTCCAACTTTGCCCCGCCTGTTGGAACGCCCACAGACAGCGTCAAGTCTTCGCCGGCGGATGCTGTGGGTAGCAGGACAGTAAGAAGCTATCCCCTCCCCTTCCAATCGTCCCGCCGATGCGTTACAGTTCGCCCTATGCCCCCGTAGCTCAGTTGGATAGAGCAGCGGTTTCCTAAACCGCGGGTCGTACGTTCAATTCGTATCGGGGGCACCAAACCTTTCTTGTTTACGTTCAGGCCGCGACAAACAACCGGGCACCTCACACCTTGTTGTGGGAAGCGGATCCAGCTCCTCATAACAGGCGACACAAGAGACACGATCTGCCACTCGCTTTCTGCTCTACTCCTAGATGGTAAGACGCAAACGTGACTCGGCAAGTACACTCAAGAATGGATTAAGGCACGATGAGCAACGACTGTCAGACAGTTGAAGGACAATGGGGTATCAAATTGGCACTGTTTGCGCTCTGTATCCTGTTAGTGAGCTGCTCGCACAAAGGAACCCGCGTCGGAGCCGAACAAGCACCAGTACAGACTCCTCAGAAGGCGATGGCCGACGGGACAACACCTGGAGCGAAGGCGTATCTAGCGCTTGTGCAACAGCGGATCCGTCATGTCTGGAAGGCCCCGGCGCTGGATTTTACGAACCGGACCTATGCGACGGTCGTCAAGTTTCGGCTTCATAAGAATGGATCGGTCAGCCTGGTAAACATCGAGCAGTCGTCCGGCAATGAGTCCTATGACGCGGCGGGCAAGCAAGCGGTGCTCAATGCCAGCCCATTACCCGCGTTTCCGCCCGATCTCTCGCATGCGTACGTTGATGCCCATATCACGCTGACCGCTCCGTCAGAGAAGGAATGACTATCCGCTCAATGAGTCTTCTTCATAGAGGCCGATGAGTCCTGAATGCCCCAGCGGGAAAGCGTGCCTGGATGGACTGACATTTTAAGAAGACGAAACGTGGTCAAGAAACAGTATCCGACCTCTTTACAGCCAAGAACAGCCCTCCATCGCAGATCGTGAAACAGTTTTCCCGTAAGCCCAACCCAGCTCCACTTGTCCTGTTCGGTGCGCTGTCGCTCTTCGACCATTCACATTTAGAGTGACTTCGTTTGCGGGCACCGATATTCTTCGAAGCAGGAGTCAAACGGATACACAAGTTTTCTCACTGTCCGCTGACCTATCGCACTGCATAGCTAACGATCCATGCCATTTACCCCTTTTCACATGGGTATTGCGTTTATCGTGAAGCCTGTGGCACCGCAGCATCTCAGCCTCATTACGTTCGGCCTCGCACAAATCGCAATGGATATCGAACCTCTCATTGGCATGGTACGACAGTCCGACATTCTTCACGGCCCGTCCCATACCATTATTGGTGCCGTTGTTATCGGCGTGTTCGTCGCACTGGTTTCCTCTCCTATCTGTCGCCTTATTCTTCGTCGGTACAATCACGAGGTCATGGCCTACAATGTTCGTTGGCTTTCTGAACCAACCAGACCGACTTCTCTCGCAATTTGGTCTGGGGCATTGTGTGGCACGCTGAGTCACATTGTTCTTGATAGTTTCATGCACGATGACATGCGGCCCTTCGCACCCTTTTCTGATGCCAATCCCCTCTTACAGATCTTGTCGCACGATGATGTATATCGGCTCTGTTTCATTTTGGGTCTTGTCGGTTGCATGGTATGGCTCATGACGAAATGGTGGAGTCGCCACGCTTTATAACGCTCTCCCTTCTTTCGACTGAGGGAGCTGAATCAATCCAGCCGCGGCTTACGATCCACCCCTTGCCAGCCTAGCCCAATTATACGAATTACCACACTTGAATAATGCGGCATATTCAATGCAGCTCGCGGTGCGATGTTGGTATAACAAAGGGAGCCTACAACGCAATGTGGATTCGATGTGGAGCGCACGTAATTCAGAAATTCTAGATGTAGACACCAAAGTATAGGATAGTAAATTCGGCATGAACGATATCTTGGTGCAGACTATTGATTCCATCGAAAGATACGGCCTCGGTATGGTGAGCTTAAACAGCATCTACTGATTCACAGGCTCAGCTACCAACGTCCATCGTTTGAGTATCGCTCTCGCTAAATTTCTATATCCGTTTACTACCTGCTTACAGGTCCATCATCATTTACGAGCGGAGGGGCGCATGAATGAAACCCGGATCCTGGCGATACGAAAACCTTGGCTGGCTGGCTTAATGAGTGTCCTTCTGCCTGGTTTTGGACAGCTGTATAATGGACAACCCACGAAAGCCCTCCTGCTTGCAATGTTCGCCTTCCTTGTCGGCGGATTACTCGTTTCTGGCCTCATGATCTATACTCCGCTCCATCCACCCTACAACGTGGCATTGCCCATGCTCGTCGCGCTCGCTGTGTTAGTGGCGATTGTTCGAGATGCCATGCGCACGGCACGGCAGCAAGGACATCGCTACGAGCTCACGTCCTCCAACAAGTGGTATGCCTACGTGTCCTTCGCGATACTCTGCGCGTTCGTCCTTCAACCGACTGGCTCAAAGCTGATTCGGTACATGACCCAAGCGTTCAGGATCCCGGCTGGCAGCATGGCGCCTACGTTGTTGATTGGTGATCACGTACTCATTGATAAGTCAATCTCCTGGAACGGGGCGGTCCTTCAGCGAGGAGACATCGTCGTGTTTAAGTTTCCGGAAGACGAAACGAAGGAGTTCATCAAGCGCATCATTGGCCTTCCCGGAAAGACGATCCTGATTCGCAATAAAACAGTCTATGTGAACGACCAACCACTTGACGACGTAAACTATACTCAGCGAATTGATCCCGGAATCATTGATGGTGCTATAAACCCCCGAGACAACTTTGGGCCGGTCACGGTCCCGGGTGAAGCGTACTTCGTCATGGGTGACAACCGGGACCAAAGTCTCGACAGCCGCTTTTGGGGGTATGTTCAGCGTTCCAAGGTCCTGGGCAAGTTGTGGGGAATTTACTGGTCCTGGGATACAGACAATTCCAATATCCGATGGGACCGGGTTGGCCGGACCTGGTAGCGTGTGCTCGGCACGATAAATGGGTTAGCCGGAAGGCTGTGGCCGATGGGACAACATCCGGAGCAAAGGCGTATCTGGCGCTCGTGCAGCAGTGGATCCGGGATGAGTTGCACCTGACTCTTTCCCTCAATACAGTGACCTCTCGAGCATCCGTTCCACACACCTGACAAAGCCATACAGTTCCTCAATAAAAGAGCACGGGAACACCTCACCTCAAACACCGGCCGGAGTACTCGACCCGCCTTCATGCTGGGCTTCAGACTTGAACTCGCATGTGAACCGTCACTAAATACTCCCGACCCTTTTTAACTCACGGTCTGCCAATATCTTGACCAATTACAGTCCTTCCACCGTCAAGTTTGACGCTCTAGCGACATCGGTCAAGATACTTAACTTAGAAATACCTACGTTTCCGATCTCAGCCAATCTGGCGCGGCTCTTGCTTCACATGACTGGCAGCACTGGTTGTAATCACCTAGGAGGGATCGATGGAGTGTCCGAAGTGTAAGGGGACAATGATGTTGGAGCGATTCTCGGATTTCTTTCTCGTCTTCTTTTCATGGAAATGTTTCAACTGCGGAGCCCTTATCGATCGCACCATTTCCAATAATCGCCGAAGGAGTCTGGCGGCCCGTGCGTCCCAGACCGTTGCCTGAGACTTAGGAGTTCCCTCAAGGGGGGTCGGGATTCTTTTTAGAGATAGGGTGCTCCATAGCGTACTCGCCTACCCCCATCCCTATCGGAACAGCCCTTGGCCGCGGGCACCCGAAACGGCTGTGAGGGTTATACCTCTTTCTTTCCGCAACCGGCTTCTGACTGTCCCGATTGTCTCATCCTGGGATGAGGACCCCATACGAGTCACGCTTCCGCCTCGGCGCTCATGCGCAGCGCGACGCGTTCCCGTTCTAGACAGAAGGGACTGGGCTGACGAACGCGCCGCTCGAACTCGTTATGAGAGAATCGCCAGAAAACCGGGACGTCGAAGAGAAGTAAAGAGGATCGACATCTGGCTGGTCTCGCTCCCCGACAGAAGGACGATCTCCTGTCCTGCGCCGAGAGAATGGAAGAGCAAAAATACACTGAGTGCGAAGGCAATGATGGCGGGCCAGACCACCGAGAGAGCACCGATGGCTGCAAAGAGCGTCATCGCCACCAACGTCTGCTGAACGAACAGACTCTTCATTGTGATCATCACGTCCTCCCTCGTCGGCTCTCTCCGGAAGACATACGTACGATTGATTGGTGAGATCGACCTTATCATAACGATCACAACAAACAACGAGAAATCCTGCCGATTTCAGTCCCAAGGTCCACTGCGCCGGAGATCCTGAGCGTGAAGCACTAGGGAAGGAAGGCCGAAAGACCTAGTGAGACCACGTATCGGCCAAAACTCTTCTTCATTTCTCCATCGTCGATGTTGGGAAATCCCGATCAGTCTTGCTGCATCCTTGTCCGAAATAAACTCGCTCGTGCCACCGCTTCATCCGAATGAACGTTCCTTGTGGACACAGCCGGACACGCACCAGTCGCCTTTCATCACCGCGTGCGTAACTCGCCGGCTCACCATCCCTTCCATGGTGCCGCCCTCTTCGAATGCTGCCTCTGTAAGGTTTTCGCGCAAGCCTCGACTACAGCCCAGAGGATCGAATGATCGAGGCCCTCAGGCAACCAGGCGAGAGTGAACCATGATCTCCTGCCCGGTTGCCGCGAACAGACAAGAGTCGCAATAACCACCAGTCCATTACAGGAGGAGATGAATCATGACGAATCACACAGCCAACCCAATCGCGCGAACGATCAACAGAATGCTCACGGTAGCCAGCACCTGTACCATCGTCCTCGCCATGGCCGTCCCCAGCTCTGCCGTTCAACTTCCCGCGACCCTTTCCGGAAAGGCCTCGGACGCCTTGGTCACGCTGGCCACCACAGGAAATCCAGACCCGTTGCATGCAGAATTGGGCGGTACCGTGATTTCTTCGGAAGACTTGCAGAAGAAGGCGAATGCCTCGATGAGATTACAAAAGACGGAACATCTGGCGCCGAAGGCGCTTGTCGCACCGAACGGGGATGTCTACGCGATGGTCGCCCCGACGGTGACCAAGGACAACTTCATCCTGGCCGATAGCCAGGGCAATGTGCTGCGAGTGGATGTCGGCGACTCCGAAGGGCATCGCATGCCGTTCGTGGTGGAAACCATTGTGGAGGATGGCGGAACACCCTGGTACGTCGAGTTCTGGCGTTGGATCACCTTTCAATAACCGTTCAACCGATTCGAGACCGGATGCACCGGCCACGGCAAGGAGTGAATGACATGCGACAACACCGACGCTCTCACATGGATCCCATCATGACGACGCTCAGCTTAGTGGTGGGCCTGTTTCTCTTCAGTGGCTGTGCATCCCGGTCTACGACCCTCCCGCCACCGACGCCTTTTACCCCGATACCGGTGGACTTTGCCCATACATGGACCAAAGGCACCCATCCGTTTACCGGAGCTGCCGTCATTGACGTCGAGGGAGATGGGACATTCGAGGTCTTTGTCGGTGGCGGTGAAGGACAACGTGACGCCTTGCTGAGCTACCGCGATGGTCGCCTCGTGAATATCGAACCGGGCACGGCGCTCTCAAAAAGTAGCGCCACCTACGGCAGCACGGCGATCGATTTTGATACTGATGGAGATACAGACCTGCTCATAGCACGGGAGGACGGCATCTCCCTTTATCTCAATGACAAGGGACGGTTTCAGGAACGACGAATTCCAGTAGATCTCCCGGCCGACTCGGTACCGTTCGCGGTCGCCGTCGCGGATATCGATCACGACGGCGACGGCGATCTGTACATCAGTGTGTTCGTGAACGCGAAAACTTTTCGCAGTGCAACCTTCAACGACCCCACCCATGCCAAGCCGAATCGCCTGCTCTTGAATAACGGCGACCTCACGTTTACGGATATTACTGAATCGTCCGGTACGGCGAGCAAGCAGAATACCTTCCTCTCCGTCTTTGTCGATCTGGACGCTGACGGCTGGCAAGATCTCGTGGTGTCCCAGAACACCGGCGCAGTCGAGATCTTCCGCAATATGAAGGATCGCACGTTCCAGCCGATCACGGTCAGCTCAGTCTTTGGATTTTGGATGGGCTTGGCAATCGGCGATATCGATAAGGATGGCGACCAGGATCTCTTTTTCACGAACGTAGGAACATCGATTCCACTGTTCTTGACCACTGGAGATCTCCGGAAGGACCAACGCCACACTCACGATTGGATGCTGCTACGCAATGACGGGAACTTCCACTTCACCGATATCACTGAGGCCTATGGCTTGTCGGGCGAGGGGTTCGCCTGGGGCGCCGTGTTCGAAGATCTCAACCTCGACGGCGAGCTGGATCTGTTAGTGGCACAGAACTATATCAAGTGGCCGGTGCATCAGTACCTCAAACTTTCTGGCCGCACCGCTCTGCAATCCACCGAGCACGGCAGGCCGGTCTTTCACCATACTCCATCGCTCGGGCTGGAGAATCCCTACTTCGGTCAAGCGCCGGTGATTGTGGATCTCGATGGAGACGGCAAGCAAGATCTCCTCTGGCTCAATATCAACGGGCCTGCACGGGCATTCCTGAATACGACTCGGGCCAACTATCTCACGATCACCGTTCCCGACAGAGTCACCGCCATCGGCACCCGCGTCACTCTCGAAACGGACAAAGGGAAAAGCGATACGCGTGCGGTGATCGGCACGGTCGGAATGCTGACGGACCAAACACCCGAACTGAGTTTTGGGTTAGGTGATCGCGAGCAGGTGGTGCGTGCGGTGATTCACTACCCCAATGGACAGACGGAGGTGATCGCAGCCCCGCCGATCAATACGAAGATCCGCCTCCAGCCGAGACCGATGATGAACGCTTCCATGCAATGAGCATCAACGGTCGAACAGTCGCTAACACAAACGTCTCAACATCCAAATTGACAGCATGATCAGCTCGGCGTAGCATTCACCCCATGGTACGAATCGCTGCGCTCTTAGCCGGCTTACTCGTGATCCTCACATTTAATGCCTACGCCTGCATCCTGCCTATCCCACAGCCGACTGCGATGGACTGCTCGTCTGGAACAGAAGAACCGGTTCGTGGGACCTGTGATGCCTTCCTTGAACTCGGTCCACAGCCGTCCTCGATGTCGAGCCACTCAACCCCACCGGTCCACAGTGACTGGAGCATGGCCGCTCATCTTCTTCCCGAAACATATGTTCCGTTTGTGCAGGTCCCCAATCCACCACGAAGTCCCGATCTCTCCATTCATCCGTCGATTCACATCACGGTTTTACGCATTTGATCCCTGTCTCGGCTCGTCCCGGCTCTGAAATCATCGACAGCCTCTTATTGTCTTAATCCTCAACCTCTGCGCAATCAGCGCGGGGCATGAGCGATGAAGGAGGATATATGTCAGCTATGAACCGACGAACATTTGTGGCGACGGGCGCATCGATTTTGGCGACCGGTGCATCATGGATGCTGGTACGAGGCGCGGAAGCGGCCACGCAGCATGGACCTTCCCATCATTCCGGAAGTGGAGCAGTTGGAACCGCAATGGATCCCCCTCAGATGAACGATGACATGCAGCGCTGCATCCGGCTCTGCCGGGACTGCCATGCACGCTGCATCGAACTGCTGGACCATTGCGTCACGCTCGGAGGGCGCCATGTCGCCCCGGCCCATATCCGACTCTTGATGGACTGCGCACAGCTGTGCACGGTTACCGCCGATTTCATGGCCCGAGCCTCGGCATTGCATGATCGCACATGCACCCTCTGCGCTGAGGCCTGCCGGCGCTGCGCGGAAAGCTGTGCCCAACTCGCCGGAAGCGATCAGCTGCTGAAACAGTGCGCCGAACTGTGCCGTCACTGTGCGGAATCCTGCGACCGAATGGCGATACACAGCGCGGCATGAGACGTCCATCGTCACGATCGTCCGGCAGAGCTCTCTCGGATATGGCGACCGGACTGTTCGAGCTTCATGCTCCCAGGAGTCGAGCTCTTGCAGGGCTCGACTCCGGGGATAGCTCTACAGAACTGTCCCTCAGCGCCACGCGCAGCGGTGCTTGGGAGCTCCGTCTCCGACAGACCTTACCCCTCCTTCATCCCCACCGCACAGGCAACAGAATCCGGCTCCATCGACTTGATTTCGAGATGGGCCTGGGAAAAGCCCGCAGCCTTGAGCCTCTCCAACATGGTGTGACCGGCCTTCAGGGTGTCCTCACCTGTAGGACCCTGCACAGAGGGCTGAAATGCAATCACGATCTTTCCTCCGGGATTCATCTGCCACTGCACTCGTCTCAAGACCTCGTCAGGCTTCTCCCAACAGTGGAAGACGTTGACTATGAGACACTTATCATACTGATCATGGCCGGCAGGGAGCTCGGACGCTGAAGCCAGCAGTAACTGGACTCGGCCTTGCCCGATCGCCGAGGCGTTGCGCTTCGTCGCCTGCTGAAGCATCATTTCCGAATGATCAATGCCCACGACGTGCCCGCCTGTCACCACCTCACTCATGAGTGCAATCGCGAGACCGGGGCCAAAACCGATTTCCAGCACACGATCCGTGGGCTGCAGCTCCAACAACGACACAGCCCACGCATTTCGTTCTCGGTTCGATCGTCGATGTGCCATGCTCCACCCGGCCACCCGTCCCCCCAGGCCCGTCGGCTTCTCAAACTGCGAATAGACTCGTTGGGCGGCTTGCGCCTGACTGGGTTGTTCGACTGCCTCGTCAACATTGCTGACATGAACGTGCTGCACTTCTGCTTGCATGATGACCTCGTCAATTCACTCCGGACCGGTTCCGGCCACACCCTGTTGTCTCCACGTGAGTCTCTGCCCACCCTTGCGAAGGTAGGCCAAGCGAGATCGATCAAGCTACACCAGCGGACTTCACACATTCAAATACAGACTTTGGCGCATCCCGTTTCCCGACTTTTCTTCTTTCAGGCTCCCTGTTGTTCACAATGAGGGATGATGTGCGTTCGCGTACCGACTGCGGTACGCCACAGTGGGAATCGCGAACAAATTCGAGTAAGATGCTCCTATCTATCAGCTATCTGGAGGACCTATGCGGTACGTGCTGCAGCTGCTTATCGGAATCCTACTGTGGGGGAACATCGGTGTCGTCTACGCACTTGATTCCGGAAGCCGGGAATCGCTACGGGGGATAATCGGACTGGGGCTGGTCATCGAGGAGGTGAGTCCCGATGCTTCGACTGATGGGCTCTCCCACGAGGCGATCCGCTCAACGGTCGAGCAAGCCCTTCGCTCAAAGGGCATCCGACTCCTCACTGACCGCACACGTTCAGGCTCATCACCGTATCTCTACATCAACGTCAACACGCTCAAGGAAGAGCTTGGGTTGTATGCCTATACGGTCACGGTGGATCTCAAGCAACTTGTCGGGTTGCCCTCAATGAAAAACAAGAAAACCTGGGGCACCACGTGGTCGGCCAGTGTGATTGGAATGGTGCGGCAAGAGAATGTGAATCAAATCATCGCCGATGCGGTCGAACCTCTGGTCAAAGACTTTGTCGACGACTTTCTCGCGGTGAATCCCCGGTAGGAGATACACGTTTACCGATGTCCGATCCCGCCTCCCTCATGAAAACTTTCCCTTTCAACCCCCGATAGGCCGCTGCGACAATATCTGTCGCTCGTCGTTCGTGAAGCGTGACGCGTCATAATCCGAAACGAGATACGCTTCACGTGCGACGTTTCACGAGATGTGCGATCTAAGGTTTCGTCCCTCGACGGTGCTCAGGACCCTGAGCTGATCGCTGGGTCACGAACCAGCCTGACTGTGGCATCTGAGATCATTACACCACACGCCGGGACCATCAGCGCAAACCTGTTGTTTTCTTGCTCGGTTCGTGCCCCTCAGTTAGACTTTTTTCACGACTATGGCACGAGCACGCGCAGGGGAACAGCAACGCCCGCGACCCAAGACCGACCTTCTGGAAGAGCTCTCGCTCGGCATCAATAAATTTCAGGAACTTCTGGCGGCCATTCATGATCTCAGCCAAGACGGCTTTCCCTACCGTGATGCCGCCCGCAGCAAGGCCGAGCTGAAATTTCGGGAGTGTTTGCGCCAGACATTCGGAGAACGATCGCAGGAATACCAAACGTACCGGAACTTCAAAATTCGTACCGGAGACAAGGGGGAGATAGCCCAGAGCCTCGTCGTCATCAAGGGATTGATTCAGACCCTGCAGGACCGAAAGCTTGAACTACACGGACTGAAACCGACGGCGACGACCGACCCTGCATCGAAACCAACTCCTCGCCCCGCGGCACAGCTGGAACTCGTTTCAGCGCCGGCACCGACGCCGGCAACTACGCGTACACAACCACCCGCACCCACCGCCGCCGTCCCAACGCCAGACGTGGGGTCTTCCATGCCTCCCAGTGCTCCGACGGTACCACCCCCATCGACGATCGAGCCGACAGCTCAACTTCCGACCCCGGGACCGAGTCTCATCCAGACGCCTCCAACGCCGGCTCCCAGTTCTGCTCCTACTGAACATCCAACAGCGACTTTCACTGCCCTGGCATCAGCACCACCGATTGCTCCCGAACCAGCAATACCAACTCCTCCAATCGCGTCTGTACCCGTTCCCCCACCAACACCAATGCCGCTCCCTGCACCGATCGCCCCCGAGGTTCACCAGACAACCGCCTCCACTACACCGTCGCTTCTCCCAAAGGCTTCATCGCCCTCCCCTCCTCCCATCCCCTCATCGATTGAGAGACGAGCGGACACGGCACAGGCTCAAACCACTTCCCTCACGAATCCACCAGTATCCTCCTCCTTGCCTCCTCCGCATATCGACGCTCCAGCTCTCGAGACAAGCCCCCTGGCAGCATCTGCAAAGGCAGTACCTCACATGAGAGCGACTCCGCCCACTCCCGTATCAGATAACTCATCGATGCCCCTGAGCATGCTACCCATACCCGAAACCGTACGTGATCATGACCCCCTTACGCTCATCCGGAAAGTCTGCCAACGGTTCCACTCGGTCGCCCGCCATCTCCGACTTCGAAAGGACTATCGGCCAACTATTGAAGTCGATGACGAGTACGACTTACAGGATCTGTTGTGTGCCCTATTGAAAGTGGAATTCGATGAGGTCGCAACCGATGAATGGATCCCGCCCTACACAGAAGGCGCCTCACGGACGACCCTGTTGGTCAATCGGGATCAGATCGCCATCGTCGCGAAGAAAACCGGACCAGGCCTGACGACTAAAGAACTGACGGACCAGGTCCTGGCGGATGCTGCGCATTATCGGACCCAAGGTCGCTGCTCCACTCTCTTTTGCTTTGTGTACGATCCGGAAGGCCGTATCGGGAGCCCCAAACGGCTCGAAACCACCTTAACCAGCGTCAGCGAGCACTGCCGGATCGAGGTGCTTGTTGCGCCAAAGTGAGACCATGGCAAAACCAAACCTCAAATCCATCCCGTCTACCGCCTCATCCCCCAAAACATCGCCCCGCAAGCCCGTATTGACAGGGCAAACCGGCTTTGCTATAAAGCAGCCCTCTTCCGGTTCAGTTCCGTATACAATCCATGGACCTGAGCCTGGGGATCACGGCGCATCGGATCGGGCATACGTTCTGATCAATGTCATGCCGGGAATGACATCCGCGGTTGTGAAAACGCTTGGAGAAATTAAAGAGATCAAAACGATTGATCCCTGTTGGGGAAATCCGGATATCATCGCGATTGCACAGATCCCCGATCAAGACGCCTTGACTCAGCTTGTACTGAGTCGGATCCATAGCATCGAAGGAGTGACGCAGACTGATACTCACCTTGTCTACCGTCTGAAGGAGGCCAGAACAAAATGATCCGAATGGACTACCTCGCCATTGTCGCCCTCACCGCCGTCACGTTTGGATGTGCCGGTGTTCAGCACCCCGTGGAACCTGATGTCGTTGAAGTCACGTTGCCTGTCTCGGCAGACCGGGTCAAAGCCGCTGTGACAAAAGTGTTGGCCGATGATGACTACTGCTGTGTGGATTGGAAGGATGGGTCTCAGCTGAAGACAGGCTACAGGGGTGAACAACCGAGCGTCTGGGATTGGCTCGTGAGAGGACGGTTTGGGGTTGTCAGAAGCCAGGCTGAAGCGTCCGTGACGGCGGAGACCGATCAGAGCTCTCGCCTCCGTCTGCAAGTCTCGTCTGAAGGCAAGCAAACAATGTTTGATAGCTGGGGTCCAACTGCCCCCCAGGTCCCACAGAGTGCACAAAATAAACTGCGCTTAATCAAGAATGAGTTGAAAATCGTCCAGACCACTTACACAACGGATACATTTTACGGCGCAAAATAATCGCGCCTTGCCCTTGCATTGAACAACGCCACGGCCTGACGGTCGTGGCGTTTTCTTTTTCCCTCACGTGACGGCCTCGTTACGTGTCCCGATTCCTCCATCAGGAAGTTCCACCCGGTCCGATCGGCTCTTTCTCTGCTCCCTCCAGTTCTTCGCCAAGATCCAGACCAAACCGTTCGGCCATCCGATAGAGGGTGCGTCTATCGATCCCCAAGATCTTTGCAGCCTTCACCTTATTACCTTTCGTTTCCTTGAGCACGCGAATCAGATGCCGTTTCTCAACTTCCTCGAGTGTCAGATAGGCATCATCCAGCGGATCGCCTGGAACAAGACTCGCTTCTTCTTCGGTGGATGTTCCCTGCCGAATCACTTCCGGCAGATCCTCAGGGGTCAACATGGGGCCGTGACTCAACGATACCGCCCGTTCAATCGCATTCTCCAACTCACGCACGTTGCCCGGCCAGCGATACTGGGTCAACAGCGTCATGGTTTCTGGCAGGACCCCCCGGACCACATGCGCGGCTCCCGTGGCACACTTTTGCAGAAAGTGATGCACCAGCATCGGAATGTCCTCCCGGCGTTCCGCCAACGACGGCAAGGTGATCGGCACCACTTTGAGGCGGTAGAACAGATCATCCCGGAACTTTCCTTCCTTCACCAACTGTTCCAGATCGCGATTGGTCGCGGCAATGATCCGGACATCGACTTTGGTGGATGTCGTGCTCCCGACTCGCCGCACTTCTTGATCTTGCATCACCCGTAATAATTTCACTTGCAACGACTGTCCGAGCTCACCGATTTCATCGAGAAATAGCGTTCCCCCGTTGGCCGATTCGAACAGTCCGACCTTCGTCCCTGCGGCCCCGGTGAATGCTCCCTTCTCGTATCCGAACATTTCCGACTCCAGCAACGTATCCGGTAAGGCGCCGCAATTGACGGGGATGAACGGCTTATCCCGTCGAGGACCATTCGTATGAATCGCGCGGGCGATCAGTTCTTTGCCTGTCCCGCTTTCTCCCTGCAACAACACGGTGCTCTTGCTCTCCGCCACACGGGCGACCAGTTTGTACACCTCCAACATCGCCGTGCTGCTTCCGACCAACGGGGACCACTCGCCCTTGCTTTTCAATTCTTCTCGGAACCGCGCATTCTCGCGAATCAACCGACAGTGATCCAGTGCCCGCTTGACGACCAGTTTGATATCTTCCCGCTTAAACGGTTTCGCAAGGTAATCGTAGGCCCCTTGCTTGATCGCCTCAATCGCCCCTTCCAGCGAACCGAACGCCGTCAGCACCACCACCGCCGTATTCGGACTCACCCGCTTGAACTCCCGTAACACCGTGAGCCCATCCACTGCCCCCATACGAATATCGGTCAACACCAGATCGACTCGCCCCTCGCGCCCCCTGGCGATCACCTCTTCCCCGCTCGCAAACGCCTCGACCTGATAGCCTTCCTTCCTGAGCGCTTCCGCCAACAGCTCGCGGGCCACCGCATCATCATCGGCCACCAGAATCGTCGCAGACTGCATTATGCCTCCTCCTTCACTCGACCAGGTTCACGTCACATCGCCGGTACCGTCACCGTCACGGTCATCCCCTGCCCGATCTCACTCCGAAGCAAACCTGACAATCTGATCGCATTCTTTTCCGAGTGCTTCTGCCAGCAGCTCAGGGGCACCCGCGTCGTCATCGGCACCAGGATCGTCGCCGAGTGCATCATGTTTCTTCCTTCACAAGGCCAGGGTCACGTCGCATCGCTGGCAACGTCATTGTCACGGTCGTGCCCTGCCCGATCACACTGCTGAGCACCAGGCTCCCGCCATGGGCCACGACTGATTCGCGGCTTAAGAATAGCCCCAAACCAGTCCCTTTACCAACCGCCTTGGTGGTAAAAAACGGCTCGAACGCCTTGTCCAGATCGGCGGCCGGCATTCCGCACCCCGTGTCCTGTACCACGATTGTCAATACCATCGCAGACATGCCGTCTGCTACGAGTCGACCGCGCTCGAGCTCGTCGACTGACGCCTCGCGACATCCCGCTGTCACGGTCACCGTCCCTTGTGCAGGGGTTGCGGCGAGTGCATTCGCCAACACATTCACGAGTACTTGATGAATCTTTTCCTTGTCCGCCCATACGAACGGAAGAGCTTTGGGAATCTCAACCGTCAACGTGAGGCCTTTCTCATGAAACGCCGGCTCCATCAATACCGCCGAAGGACTCACCACTTCTTCAACTGAACGCCATTCCGGTTCCGGTTGACGGGGACGGGTCGAGGACAGCAGGTCCTGGATAATACGCACCACTCGCGACAGCTGCTCATCAATGACAGCCACCCGCTTCTTCATCTCGGGGGTCACACCAGGTTCTTCAGCCAAAGCCTGCACATGCCAGGCAATCGAGTGAAGCGGCGTGCCGACTTCATGCGCCACGGAGGCCACCAGCTGTCCGACCGCCGCCAGTCGTTCAGACCGATTCAGTTGATCCTTCGCCTGCACCAGTTGCGTATTGGCCTTGAGCAGACTCTCCGTTTCATTGGCCAACGCTGCTCGCGCCCCCTCTTCTCGCGCCTTCCGCTCTTCCCAGCTCATGCCGAGATACGCGACCAGCAACAAGACACTGACGACGACGCTTCGATTGATCAGCGCCGCTTGGAATCGCCCCGGCTTGGTGGGTTGGAGCAGACCTGAATAGGTCGCGACCACACAGGCCAAGACGGTGACCAGCATCATCGTGCGATTCCGAAAGGTCGCGACCAGCAAAATCGGCACCACGTATCCGTAGGCCACGACGACATTGGCCGGAGCAAACTGCTCGATGATCAGGATGATCAGAAAACAGGCTGCGGCGATGCCCAGTACGAAGCGGTCCCGATGCGTCATGGCTGTCATTGCTCTGCCCTGTCTGACAGGATCACCGTCTCTGCATTGAGCGCATCTCGACCGTGAGGATTCCTTGCCGGTACTACTTACACAAGAGGGCGGGTCAAACGCAACAGGGCTGCCAGCCGTTCGGGTCGAGAGTCTTGCGTCAAATCCTCCACCGTCGTACTCAACTTCCGACACCAGTTCGGATGCTGGTCCACCGTCCCAGGAAGATTCGTCTGGAGGCGGGTACCGATCATGTCTTCGAGATTGGTCAAGACCATCCAGGCAGGGCTCCTGGCCAGATACTGATGGATACAGTCCACCAATTCGGGCGTCATGGTCGGAGTATAGACCGGATCGTCGGAAACCCATGAAGGCAGGAGCCCGTCCGACTTCAAGGCCGCGAGGATCCCGCTCTTCTCTCGCTGCCGTTCCGCCCACATCGCTTGACGCGCCTCCTCCGAAGGAAACAAGCCCAGCGCGGATCGTGTGTCGATATCCGCGCCTTCCCAATATCCCACCAGCGTCGGGAGATCGTGTGTCGTGGCCACCGCAAGCGATTGTGCAGGATAGTGAGCCGGAGGCTTCCATCCTCCCCAATGTTCTCGCTCGAAATAGAAGACTCGGTAGGATAAGACTCCGGCGGGTCCGAGTCGTTCACGCACCCAATCGGGAACGGTGCCCAGATCTTCGCCGATTACGAGTGCTTGAGCCCGTACGCTCTCCAGCGCCAGAATCGCCAGCAATTCGTCGTCATGATAGTACACATACGTTCCCATTGCAGGCGGAAGTCCACGGGGAATCCAAAACAGGCGAAACAGCGCCATGACATGGTCGATCCGTATCGCACCTCCATAGCGAAGATTGTTACGGAGCAACGCACTAAAATAGCGGTACCCGGTCGCACGCAGTCGCACAGGGTCGAGCGGCGAAAATCCCCAGTTCTGTCCTTCAGGCGCGAAGGCATCTGGCGGAGCCCCGCAATCGGCATTGAAGGCCAGAACTTCCTGATTCAACCACCCATCGGCGCCATAGCGATCGCTGCCCAAGGCAAAGTCGTGATACAGGCCGATCGGCATCCCCGCATCATGTGTCCGCGTGACCAAGGCGCGCAATTGCTCAGCTGCCAGCCATTGCAGGTATTGAAAAAACCGCACCCGATGCATATGGTGGCGACGAAACGCTCCCACCTCTTCCGACGTTGGCGTGCGATAGGCCTCGGGCCAGTCCTCCCAAACAACTGAAGGGGACTGAGAAGACCGGTGCGCTTCTTCCAACGCTTGAAACAGCGCATACCGTACGAGTGACTCACCCTCTCGCTCCGTGAAGTCCTGAAAGCTTCTCCCTCGATCGGTCGTCGGATACAACGCCGGTTCGACCCCGTCGAAGTTATCCCGTACAAACGCCTGATAACACAGTTCGAGAATCTCCCGCTTGACCGACTGCACCGCATCATAATCCACCAACTCGCTTTGCCGCGCCGCCTCGATCCGAGCGCGAACGGAGGGGTCGGCCAATCGGACTTGCACCTCAACGTCCGTCCCACATTCAGCCACTTGAGTCACGTCGATATACAGGTCATTCAGAAAGAGCCGGCTGGTGGGTGAATAGGGGCTGATGTGATAGGGTTTCGTGTTCTTGAGCGCATGGAGCGGGTTGAGCCCGATCACTGCGGCACCCAGCTGTTTACCGGCCCAGTCGATGACGGCGCCGAGGTCCCGGAAATCCCCGACTCCCCAATTGTGATGGCTCCGTAATGAATAGAGTTGCAGAGCGATCCCCCACCATCGCATGCCCTGCTGCAACTGATCGGGAATATAACAGCGTTCCGGTGCCACAATGAGGCGGGATGTGGCCTCCGTGTTCGTGCCGCCTCCCTTGGCTTGGACGTTCAGTGTGTAGTACCCCAGCGGCAGATCTTGTGGAAAGGCCACTGCGACCCGCACAAACCGATGTCCCTGGACCATGCGAGTTTCTTCAACCGTAAGGCTTGGCCCCTCCACCTGTTCATATTGGACTTCTCCCTGTTCTGCCGTGACGGTCCATTTGACGGACAGATCCGACTCATCCGAACGTTCACAGGGTACATACAGCGACCAGGTTCCCGCCGAACGTCCCACTCGCAACACATGGACCGGTTCACATCCTCGTAACCACCAGCGGTCATCCCATGCCTCAAGTTCCGCCACAAGCTCGTCACGATTGGATACCCGCAGATTCATGGCCGCAAGGATGGCGCGCCGGGTCTCCTCCGTCGTCACATGCTGGGTACCGGCAATGTCGTAGTAGTCCACCGCAATGCCGGCCCGATCGGCCAACATCCGTAAGAGGTCGCTTTCAGACTGATCGTACATGCCGGGAGTGTGCGTGAAGGGTTACATCAAGTCAATGCCATCATGACGACTCAACACGAAACCACTTGGATAGCGCATCTCGTGAAACGTCGCACGTGAAGCGTCTCTCGTTCCGAATTCAGGCGCTTCACGCTTCACGAACGACGAGCGACGGATATCGTCGCAGCGGCCCATTGGCGGTTGTCGTAGAAGCGCTCACGAATAGTGCACCCCAGACATAGTACTGAGACACCTGGGATGACCTATCGTAACGCAACGCAATGAAAGGGCAATCAATCGTTGTTTCTTCAACGAATTGCGTGTCCGACAACCGGACAGCGGATCAGAAGCAGCTCCTAGCGCCTGGCTGCAGCATACCCACAGCCAGGCTTATCAGATCGGTAAGTCGGTAGTGACAATCGAAATAGCAATGCCCACTGCAGTTAGGCTGAAACCTGTTGAGACGACTGCGGAAGAATCGCCTTAATTTCCCATCCATCCAGTGTTTCTTTTTCCAAAAGCGCATCCGCCAATGCTTCCAAGGTCACCCTGTGTTCGGTCAAGATATGCTTGCTTCGCTCGTAGTTTTCTGTGATGAGGCGTTTGATTTCCAGATCGATCTCCAACGCCATTTCATTACTGATAGCACGCGTACCCCCGAGGGAGCGCCCCAGAAACATCGATTCCTCTTTCTGCCCGAACGCCAGCGGCCCAAGCTTTTCACTCATACCCCATTCGCAGACCATTTTACGCGCGAGATCCGTCGCCCGCTCTAAATCGTTCCCCGCACCGGTTGTGACATGTTTGAACACCAGTTCTTCGGCGACTCTGCCGCCCATGAGAATCGCCAGCGTGTTGTATAAAAACTCTTTGGAATGATTGTAGCGATCGTCGGTGGGCAGCTGCATGGTGACTCCCAATGCGCGACCTCTTGGAATAATCGACACCTTGTGGACCGGATCGGTGCCCGGCAGCACTGTGGCCACCAACGCATGACCCGCCTCGTGATAGGCGGTGATCCGCTTTTCCTCGTCCGTGAGCATCATACTCTTGCGCTCAGTGCCCATCATAATCTTGTCTTTGGCCGTTTCGAAGTCTGCGATTCCGACTTCATGCTTATTCTGACGAGCCGCCCACAGCGCCGCCTCATTGACGAGATTTTCCAAGTCCGCACCTGAAAAACCGGGAGTACCTCGCGCGATCTTTTCCAGCTCGACGTTCGCTGCCATCGGGACTTTCTTCGTGTGCACCTTCAAGATTTCCGAACGGCCCCGAAGATCCGGATGATTCACCGTCACCTGCCGATCGAATCGCCCCGGTCTGAGGAGCGCCGGGTCGAGCACATCAGGCCGATTGGTGGCTGCCACCAAAATGACGCCCTCCGTCGTGTCGAATCCGTCCATTTCGACCAGCAACTGATTGAGCGTTTGCTCACGTTCGTCGTTCCCACCCCCGAGCCCCGCACCTCGAGACCGTCCGACGGCGTCGATCTCATCGATAAATACAATACAGGGCGCATGCTTCTTTGCGTCTTCGAACAAGGTGCGAACGCGAGAGGCCCCAACCCCCACGAACATTTCGACGAAATCCGACCCACTGATACTGAAGAACGGGACACCCGCCTCACCGGCAATCGCCTTGGCCAATAGTGTCTTCCCCGTTCCAGGCGGCCCCACGACCAACACCCCCTTGGGAATACGTCCACCGAGTTTCTGGAACTTTCGCGGGTTCTTCAGAAACTCAACCGTCTCCTGCACTTCCTCTTTGACTTCATCGATGCCCGCCACATCTGAAAACGTCACTTTGTTCCGCGCATCCGTCTGCATGCGGGCTTTGCTCTTGGCGAGAGACATCGCCGCATTCCCGGTCTGCATCCGGCGCATGAGGAATACCCACAGGCTGAGAAAGAGCACGAACGGCCCCCAGGTCATGAGCATCGTCATATACCAAGGACTGTCACTTGCTGGTTTGACCTCAATCTGAACATGCTTCTCCCGCAACTCTTGAACGAGATCAGGATAGTCCGTCATATAGGTTCGTAGCTGGGAATTATCTTTTAATATGCCGCTCAGACGATGTCCTTGCACAATCACCTTCTCGATATCACCTCGGTCGAGCTTCGCCATGAACTCACTGAAAATCACCTCTTCCGATATGACTGCACGCGTAGGCGCACTCCAGAGGTTGAGGAGGAAGAGCATGGTTAGCCCGACCAGCATCCCAAACACGAGTTTTTGTGTCTTGTTGTTCACCTGTGGCCTCCACTATAGGTTCGCCTCGACAGAGGGCCGATCGACGTGAACCGCCTCCACGCAACGTCAAGCGGTCCGTGGCGCTCATGTTCTCATCTTTGACATCCGCCGCCCTGCCGGCCGAGACGGCGAGCTCGAACGACCGAGCCCGCCGCTGCTTACCAGCCTCTGCGTTGCCTACCGACTCTCTATGAACCTCCAGTCATGTCGTATAGGCCATCGATCCACTTAGTACGCGCTCTGGCCCTTGGCGCTCTGCACCTGGGCCGGGAACGGATCCAGGATGCTCTTCGGCGCGTTGTTCCAGATC
>NZ_JBLFBO010000007.1:0-154215 GCF_047338595.1 Nitrospira sp. BLG_1 | reverse complement strand
TCGCCCCCATCTCGTTCGCCGGTTCTTTCACGCACCCTCCTGCGTGTATGCTGCCCCATGAGGCTTTACTAACGCCTGGCTTAGTAAGTCCTCAAAAACAGCGAGAGTCTGACCAAACCCTGAATAGGTAATCGGCATTCAATTAGGGAAGGTCTGATTAATTCACGTTTGCACGAAGCATTCTGTTTCTGAGTGGATCACCCGGTGTCATCGGCTTGACATTCAGTGATCCGAGAGCAACTTTCCCGTCGCTCGTCGTCGTCAGGCCCCCTCCGCCCCCCCCCATCTATGAGGCCTCAGCCAAGAGCCGCCGTCGCGCCACGTACAGATTGGCCAATCCGCAACTGATCTGGAGCCAGTGGGTGTTCTTCGCCAGGCCGCGGTACCGGACCTTGGCCCAGCCGAAGATCCGCTTGATCACCAAGAATGCATGCTCGACCTTCGCTCGGACTTTTGACTTGGTGCGGTTGCGAGCTCGCTCCTCCTCACTCAGGGGCCGATGGCGATGCGCTTTGGTCTGAATGAAACTCTTGGCCCTGGGGGCATGCTGCTGGATCACGGCACGTTGCCCGCTGTAGGCCGCATCGCCCCACACCCGCGTCTCTTGCCCATGCAGCAGCTTGGGTAATACCTGGCTGTCATGGACATTGGCTGCTGTGGCCGCCACCGAATGAATCAGCTTGGTCTGGCTATCCACACCGATATGCGCCTTCATACCAAAATACCACTGGTTCCCTTTCTTCGTCTGATGCATCTCGGGGTCCCGCTCCTTGGTCCGATTTTTCGTCGAACTGGGTGCACTGATAATCGTGGCGTCCACAATGGTCCCGCGGCTCACTTGCAGCCCCTGCTTCGTCAGATACTCCCCGATCCGAGCAAAGAGTTGTTTCCCCAACTCGTGCGCCTCCAGTAGATGCCGAAACTTACAGATCGTCGTCTCGTCGGGCACGGGCTCGCGGCCCAGATCAATCCCGACGAACTGCCGCATGGCGCGGGAGTCGTACAGCGCCTCTTCGACGGCGGGATCAGAGAGGTTGAACCACTGTTGCAGACAATGGAGGCGCAGCATGCGTTCGATCCCAACCGGCGGACGCCCAGGGCCCTCACTTTTGGGATAGACAGGCGTGATCACCGCTACCAGGTCCGCCCACGGCACCACGCGGTTCATCTCGTCCAGAAACCGTTCTCGGCGGGTGGATTTGCGATACTGTTCAAAGGGGATTTCGGCAAAGGTCTGTTGCGGCATCGGATGCGCCTCCCGTTCAGTGCTGCGCTATCCGTAGCACATCGCGCGAACAGAATAAATCAGACCTTCCTTAGGATCGGAATTTCGCGCAATAGGTATCTCCATGTAAGTATGGCCCTAGCATTGATAGATCCATCTCTACCGATACCTAGACTGAACCTCTCTGTCAAGGACAATTTCGAGGGAGTCAGGCTAGAGCATTCCTGGAATAGCCTGGATCAGAGAGAGGGGGCTCCGGAAATTCGGACAGTATGGCAAGTGGGAGCCTGGCTTCACCAATCCACCGCGAGGTAGCGAACCAAAGGAGCGAAGCAATGAAGAGGACGAGACGGAATCACGGAGGCACATTTAAAACGCAGGTCGCCTTGGCGGCGGCCAAAGGCGACAAGACACCGGCGGAATTGGCCGAGCAGTTCAGTGTCCATGCCAACCCATCGAGAGGGACGCCGATAACACACGGCGCGGTCAGACGATCAAGGTACAGCGCTGCATTATGCGCAAAGTCCAACACTCCTTGCGGTATGTGGTGTGGCGAAAGCGGCATGCCATGGTTCCGGATCCGCACGCCAGTTATGGAGCGCCGATGAGGATCGACCTACCCGGCATGCCTCTGATGTGCGTACTTCTTCTAGGCATAACAGGGGAAGGCCAGAACAAGGCAACCACTCACCAAACCACTTCAATCCACGGAGTCTCCTCAGATGATCTTATGAGTCGTTCCCACTGTAAGTCAGAAAAACATGGGCCTTGGGTAGCCTCGCTGAATTTAATATCATTATGTTGCGCGTTCCACTCCATAATCCTGACACGCTCCTGATCGTCAACAGCAAGGTCCCATCCTATACATCGTGCATAGGGCACTCGCTGATGAAGACTCGTCACCAGTTTACGGCAATCATCATACACGGGGATGAGTTTGCCCTCAAACTTCACCTTACTAGCGGGATGACTCTCGATCTCCAGCCAATCTGTAGTGAATCCGACGTGATTGAAGGCTCCGGTTTTGATGTCTATCGGTATTCGTATATGACTACTAGATTGCACGTGAGTGTCAGTACCGTTCCCCAATCTCAGGTAACAAGCCCGGAGCGAAGTCGTTCCGGTATCCGTAATCACTGTGGTCATTCTCAGTGTCGCGACGGACGCCCCCGCAAACTCACGAAAAAGCTCATGCTGATTAATAAGACTCTGAAATACTCCATTGCCCAGACCGCAGACTTTACTTAAGTCAAAGGACTCCCTATCAAGAAACCAAATCCCCTTCCCTCGCGAGGAGTTATCAAGCTTAAAAACGACTCTCTCTCGACCTGAAAAAATCTCACCTTTAACAGAATCAGGATTAATCACCCGATAATCGGTATCAAAGAACACGCCATTTACATATGAAAGAATATCGGGGAAACTTTCACTTGAAAAGATCGCAGGATGCAATGATTTCAGGCCCGAGATTTTTCCGTAAACACCTTTCAGTCGAGGGCGCACGACGGACCCATAGTAATTGTCTGGTATCCACCCTTCCATAAATTTCCCTGCAACAGCAGAATACACATACAACCAGGCTGCGAAGTGACGATGTCCAAAAACATCTATCGCATAGTCATTACACTGTTTGACAAGCCGACGAGACAAGGGGCCTTTTGCACGCTCTATACGCTTCAGTACTCCCTTCGCATCCATCATGTGCTGACGATGATAGTGATAGCTAAGCAGCGATCGTAGAGTACCTCCAATTAAAGATTCACGAATCGTTGCCATCACAAACTCTCATGCAGGATTGGATGAAGTGGTCAACCCGCATTTAGGGATACGTACCCTGCACCTTGTCTCGCTAAACAGCTGCTGTAAATAGTCACACAGTATATCAAAGTCGTTATCCGGAGCATCGTCTTAAAATATACGCACCCTTTCTCAACCTCCATCATTTCTCTGTTGCTCAGAATCGTGCCACGGTTCGTGGGATGCACCTCATTGCCTTCAAGAGATCGCAATGTTTCTCAGCTTGGTAGAGTTTTAGACTGTCCCGCCCGTAGCAAGGTGTGACCTCCGAATCTGAATGACCCCGAAAATGATGGCCTTTTCGTTCCAGATCGCACCTCGACTCCCGATGGTTATAAATCTCTCCATTGGAAGGCACTCCAGATTGTTCCGGCTTCATTCGCTATCGCGTGAGCACAAGATTCCGACAGATCGATGATGGACAGACTGGTATGGACAACAATAGCAGAGGGAAGGACTTACCTCCGTAGCCGTCCGGACCTCGGTGATGTAGTTCCTGCCATCCGGTCGGCCTCCACGCCGCCATCGTGGCGATCTGTCCACCCACCGATTTAGTATATACTACCTGTCCTTCCACCCCTCGGTTCGATAGACCGCAAATGTCTCAGAAACCAAGCGTTCAAGGCTAAATTCTTGTTCGGCTTTGAGTCGGCCGGCTTCTCCCATCCGGAAGGATAGCTCACGGTCTGCTAGTAAGGTAGCCATGCGATTGGCTAGCGCAGTCTCATCCTGTCTTGATACAACGAACCCCGTCTTCCCGTCATCGATCAAAAAGGGGACATCACCAACGTCGGTGCCAACGACAGCACGACCACAGGCCATTGCCTCCAGGACGACATTCGGCAGACCTTCCACATCGGACGTATGCACGAGAAACGCAGCGCCGGCAAGTAAGCTCGGAATATCATCTCGATTGCCCAAGAACCGAATCACGTGCTCCACATGCATTCCTCTTGCCATGACCTCTAGCTCTTCTCGCAATGGGCCTGAGCCTGCATGGAGCACCTCAAACTCTACCCCCTTCCCTTTGAGACAAGCGATGACTCTAAGAAGTCGATCCCAACGCTTTACCGGCATTAAGCTTCCCACGGCCAAGATATACCCTCGCTCAGGGTGCAGTTGTGGTGAGAACTTATCCAGATCAACACCGTTCTTGACGACGTAGCTGCGAGCAGGACGAAAAGATGTAGCGATGCGATCGGCATTCTGCGCAGCTGTTGAACTATTGAAAATCTGAGCGTGAGGCCATCGTGCGGACAACTTGCTAAGCAACGTCTTATGTCGACGTTCTGAAATGAAGCTGCTTTGCACCGCCCCAATCGGTATAGCGGCCGTATCTCGCGCCACCCACCAGGCAAGAATATTGGTATAGAAGGAATACGAATGAATCACCTCTGGTCGCAGATCAGACACCAAACTGCTTAGAGTTTGTAATCTGGCCAACCGTCTTGGCTCAGTTCCTAGGACAATCACGGGTACATCAAGCGCACGAATTTTCGGAGCGAAATGATCGTTGGGAGAATTCCCCCATACGGCGATAACCGGTTGATACCGCCTCCGGTCCATGGCTTGTATCAGGCAGAAGAGTTGATGCTCTAATCCTCCTAGACCTAATTGTCCGACAAGATAAAGAAGACGGCAGTTCATTTCTTAGAATGAAGCGATTTTCTCAGTAATTCTATAGGGCTGTTTCATACCAATACCGTTCGCTTTCGCGAATAGTTCCGTCCTGATCAAGTCAACCATCCGAACTACCTACAATCAAAGTCTCAGTTAATGTCAGGATCGGCACCCGGTCGGTGTGTGTTCACCTCACCTGTCGACACGATACCTCCCGGCCAGACTCCTTGCCTAGCACCAACCAACATGCCCACGGCAAAAGCATACACTTTGTCATATACAACGTGCGACACAAACAAATATAGAGCGACCGAAACAAGAATACCCAGCAGCGCAAGTGAAAGCTCATCACGCCCACATCGCAATGGGATGGAACGATAGACGCACCATATGATCCACAGAAACATCAAGAGACCGAAAACACCCCACATAATTGTGATTTGCAGAAATGCGTTGTGTGCACCAAGCACAGAGCCCCTTCTGACAAACCCATTCTGAAATCCCCACTTTTTAAAGTAATTTCCCGAACCAACACCGGACACAAAAAATTCCGGCAGATGGTTGATTGCCGTGGTATATATAAATGCACGTCCCTCAATTTTTCCGTACTCGTCCTTCTCAGTCGTAAACTTCATCCGGGTCCAAACAACGTCAGGAACCAACGGATAGATGCTTAAACCTAAGATGGAAACAAGAATCAATACTTTCCCATATCTTCTGGCTCCGTAAGCATAGAGAATTGCTATACAGGCCACGAGGCCGATCACAAGAGCACCCCTCGACATCGTTAGTAACGTGGCGACGGCGCAAAAAATGCTTATTCCCAACAATGGGATACGGGAATGGTTGAACCGGCCCGATAAAACCAGGGCAAATGCGACAATTGCTCCCTGAATGCATACAAAGGCCACCCTATTTAAATTGTTCTGGAAGCCCGCATCCACTTCACCCCGAATCATGGTAGCCTCATGGAAATTACTTCCTGCCCCCATTCCTTTCAGCGTTCCGTACGAATTAAAAAAGAGGAAAACGGATACCCACAAGGCTGCCGCAATATGTCCATACAGGCCGGCAGTTAATGCTGACCGATCTCTACTTAGTACCGCCACACACGTAGCACCTACGATCATTTGGGAAAATCGTATAATCGTTTCATAGCTGGATAGCGGACTCGAAAATTCCAGAAGGGCGCTAACCCCGATGAAGGCATACGCTACGATAAAAATAGGATGGTACCATATCACACCTAAGGTGCGAGGACGATTCAGAATGACATATATGGCAAGCGCGGCAAAGATGAGAAAGCTGACGCTCATGCCGGCCACTGTGGGAATATGATTTTCCAGCGGTAAAATGGTAACGGCGACCAGCAGCAAGAATCGCTCGACCAGGGTGGTGCCGACTTGAGGCAAGATGGGACGCAGTGGGGTAGGTGCGGCGCTGGCTGAAGGTCTCTGCTCAGATCTAATAGGCTTATCAAGCATAGAGCTATTTAAATTCTTTTTTGCTTACGTATTGAACGATCGCTATCAGTGTATCAGTAATGTCCGGTAAAACCAGAAAAGGTCATTTAGCTGACCGTAATCTGTTGATACATATGGTCATGAAATTCACCACACTTCCAAATCGGAGACATCTTGATATCGATGAAACGCCACGTTGTAATTTGGTGTTTCGTACTGGATTCCCGTTTTCTATCGAACACTACTGTCAGTGTATGACTTGCCTATTTTGGCTCACTCCCAGCTCCGTCTCTCAGAAAGTGGTGATGACCCGTGGTAAACGTCAAGCACCCCCGTAGGATAACATCGAGATTCTTGGAGAGGGTCGTCCAGGAACAGCTCTCGATATTCTTCGGCTGTGAAGCCCGCCCACCAACGACCTCCTGGAGAAACGATACCATACCCTGAGTGTCGGAGCCCGTAAAGCTTTTCACTAATCCAGTGGGAGTCAGCAGAGCTGTTGCGTCGCTTCCGAGAGGGGTAATGAGAAGAACCGGTGTTCCGAGTCCGATGGCTTCAAATATTTTCCCCGGTATGGTCCCTTTATCAATTAGTTGGCTTTGCTCATAAATTGAGCTGATGCCCAGAGCAAGGTTTGCACCCTTGACTGCCGCTAAAGCCTCGCGTCTTGGCACTCTTCCGTGCAGCACGATTCGATCAGTCAGACCATAATGGGCTGCCTGTTGACGAACGTAGTCTTCCTGGGCCCCATAGTAATGGAAGTACCATTCATTGCCCATTTCATTTTGAGATTCTTTCAAAAGTTTAAGCGCAGCCAGGAAAGGTGCGAGTGAGATCTTCGGTGGATAGAAGTTTCCTGTAAACACAAAGGCACAATGCCCAAAGTCGTATGGTCTAACAGTTGCCACCTCGTCAGAATCATAGCCGTTTGTCACCACATGAACCTTTTCCCCAACCCCGTAACGTTGATCCAAGTCCTCGGCCCACGAAGGCGATACAATAGTAACCGCTGCACAATCTTTAAGAAGACCGGCCTCTTCCCGAACGCTTTTGAGTCGCGGTGGACGACCAACGAAACGGCTCTGAGTCCAGGGGTCACGATAGTCTAGGACATAAGGTCGCCTCAGTCGGTCCGATAGGGTTTTTGCCAGCCGAAACGACACGAACGGTGAACCGGATGCAAGAATTATATCCACGTCCTTTGGACACAGGTGGGAACAGGCTCGTTCCGCTTCCTTGACCCAACCTATATGCCTATCAATACCTAGGTGTCGTGCAATCGATCGGCAGATTCCTCCTGCAACCCATCCCACGTTCTGATCCCAGCATTTCAGATGATTAGGCACCAGGAACCGCCATCGATGACCAGTCAAAATCCGCTTGAGACTACCACGATCTAACTCGGTCAAGAGCTTTTCGATGTCATCGACATTTCGCCATAGAGAAGGATCGGGTGTTACTACCGTCACCTCCCACCCTAAACTACCCAAATACCTTTCTATGTTCCCACCACGAACAGCACCAATCGCCTGCACCGGCGGAAAGTAGCATGCGATGAAGAGCAGTTTTGGCCTACCGGCGAGTTGCGCTGTATTTCCCTCTGGATTAGCCCGCACCAACATGTGATCAGCGATCATCTGTAGATATTTCCTTGTGGGTAATAACAAGGCTCGGAACGTAGGTACCATCTCACATTATCGATCGACACAAATAGAAAGCGCCTGCGGGAGCTCACAAAATTATGCCACGGGCGACAGGAAGATTTCGTGACTAGGGCTCACGCTTCTTGCATAAGTCCCAGGTATAATTCTTCCAGTTTCTCATTCAAGGAGTTTGTATCAAACTTTTGTTCCACCTGCCTCCTTCCCGCCTGCCCCATCTCCTTACAGACTTCCGGATGGCGTATCAGATAGAGAAGCGCATCTGCGAGAGACGCCGCATCCCTTTCCGGCACCAACAACCCTGACACACCATCGCTCACCAGCTCCGGTATCCCACTGTGAACCGTACTGATCACCGGTAAGCCCGAAGCCATTGCCTCTTTTATAACATTCGGAATTCCTTCCTGATCACCACTTTCAGAAGTCAAACTCGGCGCGATCAACACATGTGATTTCTCGAGAAACATTTTAACTTCTTCGTGGGTTTTCGATCCCACCAATCTGACCTGTCCCTCAATACCCCTGTCTTGTATCAGTTGCTGCAAACTCTGACGAAGTATTCCATCACCGACGACCGTGTATTCAATCTTCTCCCCTGTGGATAGAAGGCGTGACACAGCGTCAATCGCAATAGCCACTCCTTTCTTTTCAATTAATCTCGCGATGGTCAGCACCTGTATGGGCTCACCTGGAACCCGCTGCCTTTGACGATATTCAAATTTCGAACAATCAATGCCGGAATAATGAGTCTCAATCTTTTTCTTCTCACATCCCTCGTGGATTAACCGCTCCTTAAGAAACTCACATACCGGTAAAAATAAATCTCCTTCCCGGAATAAGCCATCATAAGCGCCCGGATGCTCTTTGAGAAAGACGGTCACATCATAACCCCGGATGGATGTGATAATCCTGCAATCACTTGAGAGAATTTGCTTTAAGGGGACCGCAAACAGTCCTAACGTACCGAACTGAGCATGGATGACGTCAAACTGACCTCTTTCTAAAAGCGTAATGCTCATAAAAAGGAGAGTAAGAGACAAGGACTGCTTCCCGTATCTATAGGCATTTAAGGACCTGGCTACGACGCCATAGCTTTTGGGCGAATACTTGATGATAAGGAAAATAGCCTTTAAGAGCCTCCATACTTTATTCTCAGGAATCCCATAGTAGTGGGTTTTCGTTAATAAATCCGATTTCCGATACTGGTCATGAAGTTTTATATTTTCAACCGATCCGTTTGCAAAAATATGGACATCATGTCCCAAGTCTAATAACCCCACAATCTGATTCAATACAAATGTCTCGGCGACGGACGGGAATTGGTCAACGAGAAATGCAATTTTCATGATGATACTTGGCACCCCTCCATAGAAAACCGCACTTGAAAATAATGGTTTTACAGATCAGAGATCTATCATCCCACACGATTATAATTTTCTTTTCAAGAATCTCCTGATGCGGGAAATATTTCTCATGCATACGAATTGTACCGGAGAACAACTGCGGTTAAACATTCGATAAACTGTGAGATAGGCATGCACCCGTTTGGGGAGAGATCTTATTTCCGAAACCCGATTGTAATTTCTATTGCAAAAGTATGACATTCCCCTTTCTCTTATTACGGTCGCATGCTCCGGCACTACATCACACATCACATCCAACAGATAAAGACTGTCTTCACACCACTCAGAGTAGTGAGCATCATCTCCAATATTACTGCTATGCCTTCGGAAACTGGCTTTTACGTCGAAAATGTCGACTCTGCCGTATTTCGCAGCAAGTTGAACGTATGCCACGACGTCATCGTATTTATTCGCCTTGGAACGTATCCCCCCAAGCTGTTTCAATCTCTCGGTGTTAAATACGGTACTGCACAGATACAAAGGCAGTTTGCGATTAAACCATCCTAAGATGAAATCAACCGTCGTGCATCCACCAACCGTGTTATGAGAAGCGGACAAGACATTCCCGCCAGAATCAATTTCACGCACTCCGGTGAGAATGACTCCGGGGTCGTTATGTTTCACTGCATCCATACAAGTGGCGACAAAGTCCTCGTCAATCAAGTCATCATCCAAGAGCAGAACGAAGTACTTCCCGCGAGCTTGCTCCAGGCAAAAATTCCGGTTGTGCACTGGACCGATATTTTCTTTTTGTCTGTAGTATCTTATTCGAGGGTCCCCAACTTCCTTCACAATCGATTCAGTATTGTCCGGCGAACAATTGTCGGAAACAATAATCTCAATGTCCTGGAATGTTTGACGCACGGCGCATCCCAGCGCATATTTCAGATAACTGTTTGCTCTGTTATAAGTCGGGATGCCTATAGAGACTACGGGAGGTACAAGATGTAGCATTTTAATCTGTTCGATGAAGAACTATCTCTTAAAGCACGGTCTCCCTACGACACAAATTGCCCTTAGCTGGGATGCTCCAGAGTTATTCAGGCTGTGAGGTCCCTCATGATGCTGAGTTTGAAAACTCAGTGGATACGAACCTGAGGCCTTGTGAAGTATCGCTTTTCCCATAATGCTAAGCTTAGCAGTGGCCAAAGCCCTCGTGCATAGTTATATCGCCCATTAACATGGCTTTCAAACACTGTGCGCAAGTCCCTTCTGTTGATTTCAAGCCCCAGGATATCCGTCCGTTTCAAGACATGTTCCTCAAACATCTCTTTCAAAGATGTCCTGAGCCATGCCGCCATCGGCACTTCGAACCCTCGCTTCCCCAATGTCTTATATTTCACCATCCTCGCCAATGTATACCGTAACGGTAGTTTTCCCAGCTTCTGCCCCACATGCAGGCAATCATGCCAGTCGATCTTTGATGCCACGTCAATGACTTGCCTATCGAGCAACGGAACACGAACCTCTAGGGAATTGTACATGCTGGCTCGGTCAACCTTCATCAGCACCATGGTCAGATGATAGACAAGCTCATGCCACCGTGATATCTGAGCAATTTGATCGGGATCACAGCCCTCATAAGCATACGCATGGCACCCAGACGGCCAGGCAGGTAACGAGGGAAATAGGGTTTTCAGGAGCGCTTCGGGGAACCGGGCATGCATTACACGATGGCCGTTGCCTATTGAATCCATCAGCAAACACCTATCGTCGACCCTTGAGAGCACTCGTTTCATACCCCACTGCAATCTTCTCACCCAAAGTGGACTCCTGAGATCCTGGGTCAGTTGAATAAGTCTTCCAAATCGACTGGGGTAGCCCCAGAACAATTCGTCCCCACCATCACCTGACAACACCACCTTATGCTCACGTCTGGCCAATCTTGAAACCATCAAGGTCGGAAAAACCGAATAGTCTCCAAATGGTTCCCCACAGGCATCGATGACATCTGCAGTCAAATCGAGCACCTGATCACGAGAGATATAACCGACCGTGTGCTCTACACCAATCTCTCTCGCATATGCCCGTGCATCCGCAGTTTCGTCTGTATGCTTTTCACCGGTTCCTATCGTAAAAGTCTCGATGACCTTCGAACTGGCCGACCTCATCTTCGCCACTACCAAGGGCGAGTCGATACCACCGGATAAAAATGCCCCCACCGGAACATCGCTGATCAAATGTCGTTTGACAGCCGCTGAGATGGCCTCGTCCACTGCCTCTAGGGCTTCTTCCCCCTTCAGCGACGGTTCGGCATACTGCGGGAACATATAAAAATGACCTCGCCTGCAATGTCCCTCCGCAGAAACTTCCAGCCACATACCCGGTTCAAGCAGGTGGGTGTTTTCTTTTAGCGCCCAAGGAGCGGGAATATAACCCAATCGCAGATAGAGTCCTAAGGCCTCCTCGGAAACTTTAAAATCAGCGCTCCAAGGATGCGCCAGTAACTGATCATACTGGGAACCGAAGACTATGCCGTCATTGCATAACAAGTAGTAGAGCGGCTTCATTCCCGCATAGTCACGCGCCAGAAGCAACTGCTTCTCAACACTGTCATACAAACCCAACGCAAACATTCCGTTAAACTTGGCTAGCGCCTCTGTCCCCCACTCTATTAAGGCATACAGTACGACTTCGCTATCACTGAGTGAGCGGAATGTCACCCCGCGGTGCTCCAACTGTTTCCGCAGGTCCATAAAATTATAGACCTCGCCATTAAACACCAATGTGTATCGGCCATTCCCGGCAGTCATGGGCTGATGTCCTCGTGGGCTCAAATCAATGATGGCCAACCTTCGAAACACCAAGGTACAGTGCTCATCACCAGACCAGAATCCACGATCATCTGGTCCTCGGCGGGACATCATCGAACTGATTGCGTCCCAGTCTGCACATGCAGACTGATTGGTCCTGAATCTCAACTCTCCAGCTATCCCGCACATAGTCCTATGCCATGCTCCTTAACCTTATCCAGTGACGATAGACCACTTGATCGACATGCGCCTGCTCTACAGTCCCTTCCGCTTGTAGTCAGTCAGCGGAGCCTGTGCGGTAATGCCGTCAACTATGTTGACCGCTTGGCCAGCGCCGGCGGCTTGCAGGATGGATAATCTGCCTTTCGTGAACTCTGACTGGTGCGTGAAAATCCTCTGACCAAAGATTGGTTACTCCGACAGACGATTCTCCGTTTGAACTTCCTTTATTCCAGACAAGCTTACGAATAGAAACGTCCGCCCCCCTCAACCTCATCATTCGGTCCTGGCATTCGACCAAGTGTTTCACTGTGACGAACAGTGTGATGGTTGCCCCAGCACCGCAATGATTGAGAACCCAGGAAAACATCCTAGGGGACAGCGCTTCTAGGGATAGAAGAGACTCTTCGTAGATTAGCGTCCTCTTAAAGCCCTGATGATGAAATCTGGGGTATAACGGCGCAATTGGTTCCTCAGAGATGACTTTAGCATTGCACTCATATTTTTCTGTTTGTGAGGATTGATTGGAGCACTTAGGATTTCCGGCCATAGCTGTAACATGACTTCCGTATATAGCTCATATTTCGGCGGCTTCCTATAGTTTTCCTCTACGCCCAGCATGTTCATCAATAAGTTTCTACAATTGAAAGGCGTAAAGATCTCCCTCCATGCAATATCAAATTCCGATTGACACATCGCGAGCCAATTGCCGCCTCTTTGCTCCCAATAGAATAGATCGAGCAGATTGTAATTAAACGTATCAGGGATTCCTTTTAACCATTTCTCAAATGATCGTACTGCAAATGAATCATTGCCCATCCCTACACGAGCCGACAGTGATTGAGGAGTCATTCGTCGTTTAGGCATCGGCCCATAAAAGCATCTTGCAGCTTCAGCCGCGCTTCCCGTTACCGCGACTTTACGATGAGAACTATATTCCAGAATGGCCTGCGCATCAGGTCCCCATACTTCATGCGCGAAGGAAACATGACGGTTAAAAACCATCATAAATTGGTCATCCATCACGGCAGGGGATTCCACAATATCGTGCCTCAACCCGAACTTAGACATCAGAAGTGAAGGAATCGTGATGTCCGGGTGATTGTTCGTCATTCTTCCTTGCTTTACTGTCACATAGGAAACCCTATCACGAATTCCTTTAGCAGCCGCCAATACCAACCTACTATCCCAACCGGCCGTGAGTGAAACCGCTAAGTCATACCGATTCGCCACACTTTCCAATAATCCCCGCATGATTGTTGCAGTTTTTTCCGTTGCTTCTTTGAGCGATAGGTTTTTGAGGGGGCCATTGGGCCAATACCGACGGCTTGAACCAACCTTGAATTCCAAATAGTGATTAGGCAGCAAATGCCTTATTTCTTTATACGGACAACTATCTCCGGGCCACCAATACTCCGAGTCTCTCTGTCCGAATGAGCTAATGAAGTCAACGGCAATCGGATCCATTCTCAAACTCAATCGATCCGCAATCAATCTTGGCTGCGACGCGCACCATAGGTCAGCAGTACAATCAGTATCTGTATAGAAAACTTGGCGGAGCCCGACTGCGTCATGAAACAGCCTAATCTGTTCGCCATCGTCTATGATCAATATCCACCGGCCGCCGAATTTACCACTGTGATCGAGAAGCGCATCAAAATTTGCGATTTTGTTGATTAAGTCGTTTACTATATCTCTGTCAGAGGCATCTGAACGGTCCGGGTCAACTATATACCCTATCAATGTTATCGATTTATCGTCTTGAATTGCCTGATACACATTTAAATCCGGATGTGTCGACAAGCATATCGAATTCCGGATCTTTGCTCGTTTCCAGGATGAATATTCATCAATAAAAATTGGACCGAGAATGAACTGATTGCGATATAACGCTTTTTCCAACGGACGCAGCACCCGCTCCTCGACTCTCTCAAGCTTGCTCATTGCCGCTCCGTGTAGTGATCCCGATCCCGTGTCTCTATTTCCACCCATTCCCCGCCCATCAGATGGGGTATCTCCACCCCGCACCATATGGCCCCTTGAGCCCATTGAGAAAGTCAGGAGTGCATTTTTTGAACCACTTTTTTCGCAAAGGGCGACCCTCCCGAAGCAGTTCCGGGACAGTGACAAAGCTGAAACGCCCGCTCAGCTCTCCGAGTAGCAAGTCGACCGCGCGCAACATCGGTGCTCTGTCGGCATATCGATCCTCTCCGTACCGAAAAAGGGAATCGTGCAAGAGCACGATGCTGCCATTCCGTATCCGGCTCATGATCCTACCCTTCATCCACTCTTCATCATGGTCGAGCCAATCTACGGCTGCCACACTGTACATGATGACCTGATATCCAAGCCGTAAAGCATCGAGACGTGACCATAGGTTCTGGTCCGCGTAGGGGGGGCGTAGAATTGGCTGCCCATACGGAGCAAGCACCTCTTCACATGCCCGGATCTGAGCCAGCCGTTCCCGGCTCGTGAGGAGTGGGAAAGAAGGATGATCCCAAGAGTGATTACCGATCGCATGTCCACCGACAGCTACCTTTTCAACGATGTCTGGATAGCGCGCTGCGGCTTGCCCCACCATGAAAAACGTCGCTTTGGCGTTATGTTTTTGCAAGATATCGAGGAGACGTGGCGTGCAAAGCGGATCAGGGCCATCATCGAACGTGAGGGCCACCACCGGTCGCGCCGTGGACACACTCGTGACCGTTCCAAACCTGGATGAAGGAACGGACAAAAAAACCTTGTACGCCTTTTTAATTGACTGAAGCATTCCTATCGAGAGTGGGCATGATTGATTCAAAAAAACTGATATGTTTCTTATAGCGATCTTTGTTCTTTAACATCTTATGATAGCAACACCAATTAAAACTGTCATAAATCAGAGGGGAAACATCGACACATCTCGGAGCAATGTTTTTCAGCGCACAGAGAGCGGCTGTGTGTCTCCCATCTGCGATGAAGTACTGCCCAGAGACAACGATCAGTTGCACCGGTTCATACTTTCCACTCTCGATCAATTTACTCATTTGCGCATACTTATTTCGAAGGACTTGAAAGTACTGATCACCGACGCGAACCGGAGTCCGTGGATCTAACGTGCCTTTCGCCAGTCTTTGTATATAAGTTGAACGGCTTAGATCTCCTCCATCCCGGAGAATTTGCATCAGCTCAAAATGCGGTGAGCTCATGATCTTCGTATTCAATAAAGTATAGGAGTCCTTCAACCTATCCGCACACATGTACAAGCTTTCTGCAGGAAGAAGCTGAACCTCTCCACGGGACACGTACGGAAGCATGCTATAGCGCCAGGCACCATTAATACATTTAATACCAGCGTCGGATTCATAAAATAGCGAGATATCCAGTGACTTACAGATCCGATTAATTATCCTTTGAATCATTGACGTACCTATTAAATTGCAAAAATTCTATATTTAAGGCTCCCCTTCAGCTGCCCCATCCGCCTGCCAAGCATCCGAGCCCAAGGGACAAGATCTCTCTTGCTCCGAATTTTCGGAGCACTCCTGATGAAACCGACAATGAGATACTTCCAGGCGTCGATCCCTTGTTTCCAGGTACGCCTTGGCATACCTAACGGAAGATATTTCTTGTACAGAAGAACACGATATTGCCCCCAGCCATAAGACTGGCGAAAACTTCCTTTCAAGGTATCCCTCAAGCGAACATGTATCACGGCATCAGGTACAAAATGAAGCGTTGTCCCTTTCAGCTGCACTCTCCAACAATAATCCGTATCTTCAAGTAACCTACACGATTCATCAAAGCCCCCGACTTCCTCATGGATGCGACGTTTGACTCCAATGGTCCCCCCCCCAGCATGCGGAAGATAGGCCAGTTCACCGCGTGGTGCCTGAAGTCCTACTGCTTGAGAGTGGTTCCGCGTCTTAGCCACCCATGGGGGGCTGAGCTTATGCACATCGATACGGCAGGCAACAAAATCCCATTGGGACAACGCCTTTCCCATCGCAGCAAGCCAACCTGGTCCGACTTCATCATCCGCATCGCAAAAGGCGATGGATTCCCCCCGCGTGTTCTTTGCACCTATATTCCTCGCATACGCTTGTCCACGCTTCGTGGATGCGTCAACGATACGGAGATTAGGAAGACGGCTCTCATATTGTTTTACGATGTCCATCGAGCCGTCCATCGATCCATTGTCTGAAACAATCACCTCCCAAGGCTCAGACCACTGTTGATTGGCAAGCGCCTCAAGTTGGATCGCGATGGTATCCGCTGCATTCAGACAAGGTATCACCACGCTCAGCTTCATAACCGTTCCTTCACCGTAGTAACTCAAACTAAATTATACACATTACGCTGCCCTGCCGGAGAATCCTTCGCCTCCTTTTAAAAAAGTGCCAGCCATCGGGTTCCCCGACATAAATAGAGGAGCTGCCGCTATCGTACGGAATCCCGGACTCGTGAATCAATCCGATGCAATATATCCGAGGGAGTTCTAACCACACGGAGCCAGCGCTTTGACGAAACACGCACTTGAATATCCAGAAGCGGCTCTGTCGCTCAATCAATGACACAAAGACATGTCATCTCCCCATATATGCTTCAGCGACATAGACTTGCCATGGAGGCAAGGCAAAAAAACTTCGTACTGATTCCACTGATTCTCATAGCCAATCTGCTCGATCCCGCATGCATCCGAACAACTTCCCAAGTCCTATCTTGACCTGTAATTCACGCCATCAAATATACAATGGGCTTGTATACTTATACGTACAGCGTACGATAACGTAGTGACCCGCACAACCGCCCCCAGCAAAGGGCCGCCTTGCGCACAAACTGCGCCCTCTGCCTTTCATCTCCCCGCAGCAAATGCGGTATCCTACTGATTAATCCCCAATAGTCATGCACAGCCTTCTTGACAGAAGAACGGGGCATTCCCGAAGAGGCGAACTGTGTGTAGAGATAGACATGCGCCTCGCCATAACGCACATGTTGTTTCCACATGGCTTGTCGCGTCTCCCGGCTGCGCACATGAATGAGCGCGGCTGGTACCGGATGGAGTGGATAGCCCTGCAGTTGCAGCCGCCAGGAGAGCTCAACATCTTCCCCAATGGGAGCCTCCTCGTTGAACCCCCCGACGCGCTCGAAGGCTTCGCGTGAAAGCCCCAGAACGGCACCGCAAGCAAATGGCAGAAAATGCAGATTCCGTTTCGTTGCATAGTTTTGTGGCTTGGGAGGACAGACTTTGCCCTCGTTAAGGAGCGCGACGTCTATGGTACCGGCGACAAAATCATGCTGCTCCAGAGCGTCAGCCATTGCCGCCAGCCACCCCGGCGCGACCACATCATCGGCATCACAAAATAGAAAGACATCTCCTTTCGCGGCTCGTGCCCCGACATTACGGGCATACGCCGCAGTCTGCTTGTCCGTAGCCTGTACGAAACGGAGTTGTGGCATCTGTTGCTGATACTGGCGGATCACGGTCGCGGAGTCGTCCGCCGACTGATTATCGACCGCCACAATCTCCCAGCTGCCGTCAAATTCCTGCTCCTTCAGCGCCTTGAGTTGGTGGCCCAAGGTAGCCGCAGCGTTGTACACCGGAATAATGACGCTGACCAGCTGACGCCGCCGTGGACATGCAGGTGTCATGTCCATCTCCTTCACACTTTCGGTCATAATCATATTACCCTCTCCCGTTTCTGATTACCTCAATTTTCAGATTACCTCAACCTGATTGCCATCCCACCTCGGTAGGGATAAAACAAACAAAAAAGGCCTTATGTAACGCACAGCTTCTCACTCAACCTGGAGAAGCCCCGTCATGACACTCCTGATCAAAGGCCAAAAACAGATTAGGAATGGATATTATACCAGGGAACGAATCGGTCATTCACCCACATGGGTTCGCGGGGCAGCAAAGCTACAGGGACAACCCGTCGAGCATTTCTTCTATCACTTTGTCCTCGCAGGCTCTGCTGCTCCGAGGAAGCCGCGACTTCGAGAGCCAGCCAATTATGCGCGGTTTCTTCGAGCGCTCCTCGCCACTCGGAATCGCGGCGAAGCTCCAAGAAAACCTTGATCGGCTGGGGGTACCGCGCACCCGCCTCGAGGATTTCCGTGCGCTTCGGGTGGTGGTCAATCGTTTCTCGATGATCCGGGTCGGCCCTAAGGTGTACTCCGTCTCCTCCTGGCACATTAGGCGAGACAGTGGAGGTACGAGTCTATTCCAAACGACTCAAGGTGCGGTAGGCCGACGAAGCGATGACGACCATCGACCGACTGCGGGGTCGCGGGTAAGCCGCTATTGACTATCGGCATCTAATCGAATCCTTGCAGCGCAAGCCCGGCGCGTTTGCCCAGTATCGCTATCAGACCAGCCTGAGAGGGGGCTCCAGAAATTCAGACAGTGTGATAAGTGGTAGCCTGGCTTTATGCAAGCCACCAGGTGGTGCACTAAAGGAGCAAGGCAATGAACCGAACGAGACGGAATCATGGAACGACCTTCAGGGCGCAGGTGGCCTTGGCTACTGTCAAAGGCGACAAGACGCTCGCCGAATTGGCCGAGCAATTCAGCATCCACCCTACTCAAATTACCAAATGGACGCAGCAACTGCTGGCGCGAGCTGCGGATGTGTTTGGTGGGACGAAGACGGTGTCAGAGACGCCGGATCTCAAGACGCCGCACGCAAAGATCAGGCAATGGCCCTGGAGAATGATTTTTAGAAGGCGCGTTTATCAAGGCCGGCTTGCTGAGCGCAAAGCGATGATTGATCCCACGCATACCTTGCCCGTCGTCCGGCAGTGTCAGCTCCTCGGACCGTCTCGGTCAACGGCCTACTACCAACCGAACCAGTTTCCGACACGGCGCTAGCCCTGCTGGGTTGGATTAACGAACTCCATCTGCCGTATCCGTTTGCGGGCGCCCGAATGCTCCGTGATCTCTTGCGGCAAGCGGGCCAGCCCATCGGGTGGCGGCATGTGGCCAGCCTCATGTGGCACATTGGGATGACGGCTCTGTATCGCAAGCCCTGCACCACGCAACGGCATCCTGATCACCGGATCGATCCCTATATCCGGCGCGACGTGGCAATCACGCGCCCCAATCAGGTCTGGGCTGCCGATATCACGTACATTCCGATGCGCCGGGGCTTCGTATATCTGGTTGCCATACTGGACTGGGCCAGTCGCCGGGTGTTGGCCTGGTGGCTCTCCAATACGCTGACCACGGGCTTCTGTCTTGAGGCGGTACGGGAGGCGATCACGCAGTATGGTCACCCGGAAATTTTCAACACCGATCCGGGGTGCCAATTTACCAGCCTGGAGTTCACGAGCGTGCTGAAAGACCAGGGCATCCAGATCAGTATGGATGGTCGCAGTTGTTGGCGGGATCATGTGTTTATGGAGCGTCTCTGGCGGAGCCTCAAGGATGAGGATGTCTATCTTCACGCGTACGAGACGGTTCGTCACGCGCAGCAGGGGCTCGAACGCTACCTCTAATTGCGCGGGAGTTCCCCACCTGGGAGGGTGGGGGTGTGAGCAGGGCGCCGTCTGTTGCTCGCCTGGTGCTATGATGGCCGTCGATGAAACTCCATCGACAGGCTCATGTGGTGTACAAGACTCAGTACCATTTGGTGTGGGTGACGCGGTACCGGCGAAAAATCCTCGTGCCCGGAGTAGCTGAATACCTGAAGAAGGTCCTCCGGAGCGTGCGGGAATTTCACCCCGATTGGTTTCTGGAGGAAATTGGGGTGGATCGGGACCATGTCCATTTGCACATGGTGATTCCACCGAAATACGCGGTTTCAAGGGTGGTGGAAACCTTGAAAAGTGTGACCAGTCGGCAGCTGAAAGAGAAATTCCCGCACATGGTACGCAAAGTGTATTGGGATGATGGCGGAGTTTGGGCACGAGGATTTTTCGCCTCCACAGTAGGCATCAACGAGGCCACGATTCGGCACTATGTCCAGCACCAAGGCGAGCAGGAGACGGGTCAAGCGCAGCTTGAATTGTGAGGAGACCCCGCCTGGAAGGGCGGGGTTCTTCATTTCTATAATCAACTTAGGTCGCCGCGCTCGGCTGACAGACGCACGCCCGATCGCGTGTACTGGGAAAACCGGCCTGCACAGCCTTCCACTGCATAGGCCCAAACCGCCAGGCGCCACTTATGAACTGGCAGAGACTGTCCAAACAAGCGGAGCCACCTCTCACCACCAACCATAGAAAAGAGCCTGTACGGCTGTATCCTAAACCATACACCTCCACTCCTATACCCTCCTCCCATCGGCGCAGCGCACATAACTGATTGATACTCTTAGCATACGCCTCTCTTTTCACTAGAACCGTTACCCACATTACTGTCAGCACACCTTCACTTGGAAAAAGATTCACACTTGTTCCAGTATCCGAACAGACTGACTTCTTTGATGTATTCAACCAGTGCCTTTTAAGCACAGATGTTGCGTTCGATATCGCATAGTATGACGAGAGTGATATTGCACGGTGTGCATTCTTGCTCCTTTACATCACCCTTCAACTTCTGTGAACGGGTCATCGGAACAATGGCCTTATAGAACTCTGCTCGATTCTGATAAGGTTCACACCATGCATAACATCTTCTCCTTCTGGTCCGGAAAAACAGTCTTGGTGACGGGTGCCACCGGGTTTCTTGGAGGCTGGTTGATACGCCGCCTCCTCGAGTACGACGCACAGGACATCGCAAAGTGCTTGAGGCGCTAGTCTGACCGACAATTGATCAAAGCAAGCACGAGGTTGGAGGTCATATGGATAGGGAAGAGAGAGATGAGGAAGAAGTGACACCTGCATGTCCACGACGGCGTCAGCTGGTCAGCGTCATTATTCCGGTGTACAACGCTGCGGCTACCTTGGGCCACCAACTCAAGGCGCTGAAGGAGCAGGAATTTGACGGCAGCTGGGAGATTGTGGCGGTCGATAATCAGTCGGCGGACGACTCCGCGACCGTGATCCGCCAGTATCAGCAACAGATGCCACAACTCCGTTTCGTACAGGCTACGGACAAGCAGACTGCGGCGTATGCCCGTAATGTCGGGGCACGAGCCGCGAAAGGAGATGTCTTTCTATTTTGTGATGCCGATGATGTGGTCGCGCCGGGGTGGCTGGCGGCAATGGCTGACGCTCTGGAGCAGCATGATTTTGTCGCCGGTACCATAGACGTCGCGCTCCTTAACGAGGGCAAAGTCTGTCCTCCCAAGCCACAAAACTATGCAACGAAACGGAATCTGCATTTTCTGCCATTTGCTTGCGGTGCCGTTCTGGGGCTTTCACGCGAAGCCTTCGAGCGCGTCGGGGGGTTCAACGAGGAGGCTCCCATTGGGGAAGATGTTGAGCTCTCCTGGCGGCTGCAACTGCAGGGCTATCCACTCCATCCGGTACCAGCCGCGCTGATTCATTACCGGTACCGGGAAACGCAGCAAGCCATGTGGAAACAACACGTACAGTATGGCGAGGCCCATGCCTATCTCTACACACAGTTCGCCGGCCACGGAATGCCTCGCCCGTCCATCAAGGCAGTGCTCCATAAATATAGGGAGATGGTCACTAACCTCCCCCTCGTGCTGAAGGGAAACGCGAAGGTGAAGGAGCAGCTACTCCGCAAGACAGCCCTCTGCTGGGGGCGGGTGCGCGGGTCACTAGCCCATCGGACCCTCTATTTGTAGAGGGTGGTTTCAAGTTCCGAGTCTAACAGGTGAATGCGGGCGCAGATGCGCATTCACCAGCCCCACGATTTCTTTGGACACAGCATTGGGGCATACTGCCCGTTAGTAATGGATGCGTTCAGGAAAATCGACCTTGCTCTACCCTTGAATTGGTCATCACGGAAGAAGCTGGACATGGTACTGCGTATGCTGCGGTGTGACAGTCTCGACGACTAACTCAAGCGGATGAAGGCCTTGGTCTGAGATTTACCAATGCGTTTGGAACTGTCGCGGAAATGTAAAGCAGTTTGACAGGCAGCGCCATCGCTACGTCATTTGACCATTGTCAGTGAGTCGACACACCTTCCAATCAAGTACGGGCGAAACGATACCAAGCCGGCCCGGAAGAAACGTATACCCCACCTCCGATACATCGAACGCTAATGCCCCCTCAAGCTGCTGAAACAGTTTGAAACTACTTGCACCTTGGACATATGCCACAAAGGATACGTAGTAGCGGCCAGGTCTCAGCAAACATGGGGGAATCGTGGTAGTGGCACGATAGCAACCCGGCTCTCTGACACGCCCTCTCCATTCCGGCATATCGGTATCGATCGATTCAAACACGATATTATTCATCGAGTCGAACAGATGAATCGTTACCGAGAGACCTTTGATCGGAACGTTCACGTCGTATGCAACTTCAACTACAAGCGAATCGTCAAAGTTCATGACGGATCGAGGTTGCCCATCGCTCGACAACAGCCGAGCCGATGTAAATCGAACCTCAGAGTCCTTGAGTTGGGAAGATTCGATTGACCAACTCGACTTGGTTTCCGTTCCAAACAATGCCACTAAATAGGTGTTCACCACTTCGACCGCAGGGCCAACACGCTTTAATCTGCCCTTCTCCAATTGCACGGCCCTTCCACACAGTTGCGTGATGGCTCCCAGATTGTGACTGACAAACAAGACCGTCCGTCCCTCCTTGGCGACACTTTCCATCTTGCCGAGACATTTTTTTTGGAATCCCGCATCCCCGACCGCCAGTACCTCATCGACCAAGAGAATTTCCGGTTCAAGATGCGCCGCGACGGAAAAGGCCAGTCGCAGATACATCCCACTGGAGTAGTGCTTCACAGGGGTATCGATAAACTTTTCCACCTCGGAAAAGGCGACGATTTCGTCAAACTTTCTGTCGATATCCGACCGCTTCATGCCAAGAATCGCCCCGTTCAGATAGGTATTCTCCCTTCCCGTCAGCTCCGGATGAAACCCCGTGCCTACTTCGAGGAGTGATCCTACACGTCCTCGAATTTCGGCGAATCCCACCGTCGGTTCAGCGATGCGCGAGAGTATTTTCAAGAGTGTGCTCTTGCCGGCCCCATTGCCGCCGATCACTCCGATGACTTCACCCTGCTTCACCTCAAACGAAATGTCGTCCAATGCCCAGAACGTCTGATCCGACTTGTCATCGTCCGTCTTCCATCCCTGGAACAATTGCCATGTCTTCTGAAACGGTGCGCCGAGCGCTGACGCGATGGAATCCCGCAGCGTTTTATACTTTTCCCTTTTCCCGATACGGTACTGCTTGCCGATTCCTTCTACTCGTATGGCGATATCGTCCATGACTCCTCGTTATGTGCTATGAATGCAGCGCTGAAGCCAACCGCACAGAATTACCCCTTAGCCTTTCAGTACGAAGCCTGGAGTTTTCGCCGAGGTTCAGTTCTCACGCAATCAAATTACATCCGCAAAAGTTTTTTCCAATCGGCGGAAGTAAAATGCTCCTCCAACCAAAAGTGCCAGGGCGGTCAGCGAAGAAACGATTAACATCGGTCCTGGGGCAGTTTCTGTCCCAAGTAAGGCCCAACGAAATCCCTCGACCACTCCGACCATTGGATTAAGGCTATAGAGAGTCCGCCACGGTTCCGACAACAAACTGCTCGGATACGCGACGGGCGTTGCGAAGAACCAGAGTTGAATCAGAAACGGAAGCACATGCCGCACATCTCGAAATTGAACGTTCAAGGCAGACAGCCAGAGCGAGACACCAAGCGACGTCACGACCGTGAGCACAAGCAAGCAGGGAAGCCAAATCACATTGAGCGTGGGAAGGATGCCGTAGTAAAGCATCATGCCGAGCAGTATGACAAAGGCAATTGAAAAATCGATGATTCCGGAAGTCACTGATGCGATCGGGACCGAAAGCCTCGGGAAATAGACTTTCTTGATCAGATTCGCGCTTCCTACGAGACTGTTGGATGCTTGCCCCATCCCCTGGGCAAAAAAAGTCCAGGGAACCAAGGCCGCATATGCGAAGATCGGATAGGGAATTCCGTCGGAAGGGATCTTTCCCAATCGTCCAAAGAATACGCTAAAGACAATCATCGTAGTCACGGGTTGGATAACGGCCCAACCCACCCCGAGCGCTGTCTGCTTATAGCGCACCTTTACATCGCGCCAGATCAAGAAGTAGAGCAGCTCACGATAGGCCCATAACTCTTTCAGTTGAAGAGATACCCACCCTCGGGATGGCTCAATCCGAATTACCTCAACATGTCCTTCCATAAATTCCTCGTGTAACTCCTCTTAATACCGCTGCTGTGAGCGCTCTGCGTCTAGACCCATAACGTGATTTCATCTAACAGATGACCTACGAACACCGTGTCTCGGTCCGGTATGATTGGTACTCCAGACTGCTCTGACTGCGAGCTCTCTCCCGCGCTCTGGCGACGCCGTATTTCGTGCCACAGTCAGACTTAACCTAACTGTCTGGGAACCCTTATGCCGAAAGACTTAGGAAAAGTCTGCCATCATTGCACGCGGTTTTCGATCATACAGCTTGTTAGACCTTACCTTGCTACAGCGAGTGACGGAAATCGGTTGGCAGCCCGGTCGATCTCCCTCAGCGCCCTATCTAGCCCAGGTCACTCTTGACGCGTGATGATCAGATGTCGTCAGATTTATGCAACGGCCTTATATGGAAGTCGGTCACCTCGATACTTTTGGGTAAAGCAAGCACATTGACCACCGCTTCAGACACATCTTGCGGCTGCATTAGCTGCTCAGGCTGATACACTCTCCCTTCCCTCTCATAAATAGCTGCCTGCATCGGTGTAGCTGTCCTGCCCAGATAGATACTTACAACCCTGATCCCATCGGCATTGACCTCTTCACGCAAACTATCTGCCACCGCTCTCAGTGCATGCTTGGTTGCGGCATATTGGCTGACCATTGCCTTTGCCTTCACACCAACGCTTGAGTTAATAAACACAACCTGTCCGGCCCGAGACCGTATCATGGGAAGCATCGTCTGCGTCAGGAGGTAAGGGGCGCGGACATTCACCTGATACTGCTCATCGAAATACCGAATTGACACGTCCTTAACTCTCCCCATGTAGAAAAGGCCAGCGCTATGAACCAGTATGTCGACAGATCCAAAATCCTTTTGAATCTGTTCCCGGAGTTGATGTATCTGCTCATCTGTTTTTAGATCTACTTGGTAAGTCTTGACTTGAGACGAGAATCCGCCTCTCTTCTTTTTAATATTTTCAGCTACCTCCTGAAGGATGTCATTGTTCCGACCGACTAAACAAAGAGAAGCACCCTCTTCGGAAAGACGTAACGCGATCGCCTTTCCAATTCCACTGCTCGCCCCCGTCACAACGGCGATATGATTTTCGAGGGGAGTCATCGGACTCTGATCAGACTTATTCACGAATGGACAAGTCTCCATCCGCCACACGTTCCAAACCACTTGGAACCGTCATTGCTTACAAAGAGTTGCTTCGATGCCCCAGGGAGGCGCGCAATGAACTACTGCAACATCCTCATAACATGTGTGACCGATCGCGAAATCCTTCTTCAATTAAGGTGAGTGGAACCCCTCTGTTGATGCGCAGACCAAACGACAGCGTCATGTACAATCTAAAGTCCGACCCATAGCTAATCGATTCCGCATGAACCAACCATATGCCTCCGGGGTTGCCCCCGCACCTAATCGAATTCGAACGATTCTCCTAGCGATTCAAACAACACCGACAGCATAACTCCTACTTGATGACGTGATACCTGGTAGTCAAGCGATGTTGTATCTGAGTTAATGTGTTGGTAGCTATAAAAGACCTCTCCTCGGATGTTCCTCGTCAACTTATACTCAAGCCTTGATGTTCCAACGAAAAACTGATATTGAGAACCTGAATTTGGGAAAAATTGACTAAGGGTATACTGAGCACTCCCTACAACACTGAGTCGCTCGTAAACTCTATGGCTGATCGTCGCCTTTGCAATATGGGCGATCCGCGCTCCGCCCTGTAAAAAGAATGACGGTCTTGCTTCCCGTGAAAGCATCAGACCGAGGACAGTATCCCGTTCCGGTTTAGTTGTGACCCGGATGGAACCAGACGGCAGCGACCGCCCAGCCGGTTCGACAAACGTGACACCTCCGCGGGCTGTGAACGTCCACTCCGGAAACACCTTCGTATAGTCACCTTCAAGAGTGATGATATTGGTACTAAATGTCCTGCCGCCTTCGGCCCTTTCCTGGGTAAAAAACGTCTGTTTATACAAGGCAGCGACACTGTCATTTTTTGTCAGATTATATCGAGGCCCTCCCTGCCATGTGTGAGTCATCGAGTTGAAGAAGGTTGCCCCGGCTACATCCCCGCCTTCTGTCCGACTGGTCAGTCTCCGAAGACCAAATATATACCCACCTTCTAAAGAAATATCTCTGGATAGCGGATAGCTCCCATGGAAGGCCGTGGTGTTCAGAAGCCTGCTCCGCCGAAACGTTAGGAGGCCACTCTCGAAGTCTTCACTCCCAGTCCCTCTGCTAATCGATTGCTCTGGTGAATAAAACAAGTTCTGGTCGATGCTCAATTTCGCCCCTCTGACATACTGATCAACCCATCGATCCAAGCCAATCGTGCCAGTGAGTGCTGCGGCATAAAAGTCCAAGCCAGTATTGTACACAAACTTATTATAGTCTCCCCCCACCTTCAGGTCCGCTTCAATGTCACGTCCCTCATGCCGCAGGGCGAGGCCGCCTCTCACAGTCGTGACAAAATCATAGAGTTGTGGGGCGTTCCCCTGTGCGTCCCTTAGTAGCTCCTTTGGCCTACGCCAGACATTGCTGTCGTATCGTTCCCTCACAGAGCCCCAGGGAGCGATCTGAGTCTCCGCATACACCGACACCGCAGGCAACTCCCCCCAGATAAGCACAGCCGCAACTACGAATCGAAGCAATCTTCTGAATCCAACACCTCTATCACACCACACTTGTTGACTTATCACCAGAATTCCTTTCAGGAACGGCCGGTAACGTTCCACGATCATAAACGAAGTGCTCTGACCACGTTACCGCCGAGAGAGATCGCGGGGAAAAGCAACTCAACCGAGTACAACACCATCCAATATCTCGATCATCACGGTACAACGACCGTATCACCGGAGACCAACACAATATTCCCTGGTTCACCACGACCACTCACAAGATCATCATACTTCAGAGGGATGTGGATCTCCTGGCGTTTGTGCCCAGGGCTTTCAATCACACGCACCACCTGCAACCTATTCTTACTCGCGTAGTTTGTAAAGCCCCCCGCCATGGAGATCGCTTGCAGCACTGTGACATAGGACTTGAGTTGGTACTTCCCTGGCTTAGCGACTTCACCCAAGACGAACACGGAATAACTGTTAAGCTCTTTGACATTCACCGACACGGAAGGGTTCTGAATATAGCCTTTCAATCGTTCCGTGATCTGGGCTGCAAGGGCCTCGGCCGTGAGTCCTGCAGCCTGCACATCTCCGATGATAGGCATTGACACATAGCCATCCGGCCGGATCAAGGTGACGCGTGACAGATCGGGATTCTTCCACACATTGATCTCGATCTGGTCTTCGGAACCCAACAGGAATTCCGTCGGCACATCGGATGCCTTATATTCCCTTGATGTAACCGGCCCCAGACAACCAACTTGGGCGACCATCGCGCACACCATAATCCCGATCGACAACACTCTTGGCACAAGAAGATACGGTCCGGATGTCCTTGCCCCTCGCGCGTAGAAGTCCACTGCCGCCATCCTTTCTGTTAGTCCCTAGCGACCAGGGAACACGACCATCGACTCACTGGGAACAACAAGAGTATCGCCGGGTTTCAGCTCAAAGTTGTCGCTGATCCCGCTTCGAAGCACAATGTCATCATAGCTAGCGGTGAATCGCTTCATGCCAGGAGCTGTTTCAGTAAACCGGAAAATAACGATCTGATTTCTTGCCGCAGTTTCCTTAAACCCACCTGCCATCGTAATGCCCTGCAAGAGCGTCGTCCGGCTCTTGAGCGGATACTTGCCAGGATGGGCAATTTCACCAAGAAGAAAAATGTTGGAGCTATTGACTTCCTTTAAGGTCACAGCAACGACAGGATTTTGAACATACTCCTTGAGTTTGTTGGTCATTTCCTCAGCCAGCTTGGTAGGTGTTTTCCCTACAGCCACGACATCGCGAATGATCGGCATTGAAATCCGCCCATCCGGACGCACTTGCACCTGCCGTGACAAATCAACATTGCGCCATACAGTGATATCCAACACATCTTCAGCGCCGATCACATATTCCGTACCGACCGCGTTGGATAGTTTATCCGTCAATACCTGACTGCTCATTTTGTCGCCCTGCCCTGTGCCTGCAGGCAACAGTGGAACATCTGTCGGCATTTTCCCGCCATCAGACTTGACCGCACCCGATTCAGAGAATACACGACCCGGGGCTACTACCAATAGTATAGCTGTCAGTATAATGGTGTACCAAAAGTCATATTTCATAACCTTGGTTCCTTTGCAAATAAAGCCTTCATTCGATTCATGACGCTAAACGCTACCCCGCTCACCTACCTGAATCAATCCAGGTCGGCCTCTCTCTCCGCTGACGCTTCTTTCACAGGCCATTGCACTAACATCCGTATACTCCTAATTAATGATAGCATCCCGCAAGATATTCCTCCACCGAATGCCTAGACGACATATAGTACCTGCGAGAGGAAACAACCTCTCACGCGCCTACGAAAATGCTCCTACGTCAGCGATCAGGCCTCTTCTCAACCGCATAAACAAGCTTTTCTCCAGACCGTTTCATCATCGTAACGCGCAACGATCTCATACGGTGTTCATGGTTGCTTCTCCCTTAGGCATTTCCCGGCCTCCGATACTCATTCAAGAGTCCAGCCTCTATCAACGCTTCGGCCGCAGATTGAATCTGGCCGAATGGAAGATTGGCACGATCCGCAATATCAAGCAACGCGTGCCGGCCATCGGACATATTCAACACCCAGAGAAGCGCGAGCTCCCTGAGCTGGTTTTCTTGTTGCCCTGCGACGGCACGATACAGTCCCCGTCGTCCCAATTGCGGTTCACATCTTGGGTTCTGACTCACGTACACCCGATTCCCTTCCAGCAACTCGAATATCTGCAGACAATCCGCATAAGATCGAGCAAGAGACTCCGATCTGATCAGGTCAAAATTGTCCGCAGATGAGTGATACTCCGGGTACTGACCGTGCGGTGTTCGCATGAAACACCCAACAGGCAAGTTAAAACCGGGAGAGCAGTACTGCCGCTCATCATAGCCATATGGGAAAAAATCGATAATAGAATGTGCCTCTCCCGAATGTCTCAATACATGCGTCGTCGCCCGGTCTATCTCCGCATTGCCCTGACGACTCTTCTTATAGGTGACATTCCCTGCATCACCCACCCCAGTTATAACAAGCCCATGCCGAATGCAAGGCACTATCTGTTCATTCCGAGCTAGCCAAGTAATGGATCCAATGGTGCCAGGAATAAAAAGAAAACGGTATGAATATCGCCTTGAACGAGCTGCCATGGTCTCGGCTAGCTTCACGGCAACAGTGATACCAGAGAGGTTATCATTGCACAGAGACGGATGACAGACATGGCATGAGATGAGAACTTCGTCAGACGTTTCACCGGGCAGATACAACTCGCCATACGTCAGTGAGCCCGCCTGAAGGGTCGAGTCAATGACGACATCGTACTCCTCATCAGAAAGTTCTTCAAAATCAACGTGCCGCATACAAAACCCCCAATTCTCTTTGTAATAGGAGGTTCGATATGGAATCCATTCGGGGTGAGCCGGCAGGCTGAACAGATGCGGACGTAATTCTTCGAGGCCCATTTTTTTTCGAACCGGCACGCTGTAACTCATCAGATGCAAATTATGCGATTGAAAATCGATGACTCGCTTCCCCGCCCGATTCATCACATAGGCATCGGCTACGTTCCACTCTAGAGGGACCGTCCAATCGAATACTTTCGTTCCGCTGGGAACTTCTTGAATTTCAAGCGGGACACGTTTTTGGATGATTCTAAGGGTCTCACGAACTCCTTCACCAGTAATACTTCGGCAAATTGGGTAAAGCTCTTTTATTAAATTGAGCAAAGAACAATCGGTTTTCACGTCACCTTTCCCAATTCAAGTTGAACTGTGGCCACAGCTGATCCTTCTCCGATACAATTACAACGGGCTCCGGCCACTCGATGCGCAACAGAGGGTCATCCCATCGAATACCGCGCGCGCGCGTAGGCGCATAGAACTCCGACATGTGATAGGAAATCTCGGAGTTATCTTGCAGCGTGAGAAATCCATGAGCAAACTGCTTTGGAATATACAGAGACCGGTGATTATCCGCCGTCAACATCAGGCTAACATGCTGCCCATAGGTCGGCGATGTTGGGCGCAAGTCCACAATGACATCATAGATCGCACCGGCAGTACAGCGGACCAACTTCACTTCCTGATTTGGCGCAGCCTGGTAGTGCATCCCCCGCAAAGTCCCCTTGCGACGGTTTACAGAGATGCTCGATTGGACCCATCTGGGGGACAATCCGTGCAGCTCAAACTCTTTTTCGCACCAGACCCTCGCAAACATTCCTCGTTCATCAGATGTGGGCTCAGGATCGATTACAAACGCACCCTTGAGGGTGGTTTCGGTAAAAATCATGGGTACACTCGCACCTCAGGGATTGGAACGACGAATTTCCCTCCCCACTCACGAATGTAGCTCATCTGTTGCATGACCTCCTCCCGAATATTCCAGGGCAAGATCAGGAGATAGTCCGGCTGTGTAGCACGCACCCGTTCAGGCTCATAGATCGGAATATGCACGCCGGGAAGAAAATGGCCTTGCTTATGCGGACTCCGATCAACTGTGTAGTCGACAAGGTCAGTGCGAATGCCGCAATAATTCAGAAGCGTATTGCCCTTTGCCGGAGCTCCGTAGCCCACGACACGCTTTCCCTCCTGCTTGGCTGCAATAAGAAAAGCCAGCAGTTTTCGCTTTGTAGCCTCAACTCGCGGACCAAACGAAAGATAGTGACTGAGGTGACCAAATCCGATCGCTTCCTCCCGCGACTTCAGCTCCTTTGCCCTCGGCTCAACCGGTTTGGATGTATCGCTTTCATGACAAGCATAAATTCGCAGTGACCCCCCGTGCGTTGACAGCTCTTCCACATCGAACAGTTTCATTTCATGGCGAGCAAATACCCGCTCAACCGCAATAAAAGAAAAGTAAGAGAAATGCTCATGATAGATCGTATCAAACTGATTCTGCTCCACGAGTTGAAGAAGGTGAGGGAATTCCATGGTAATAAGACCCGTCGGCTTCAATAGTACTTTAAGTCCTCTCACAAAATCGTTCAAATCTGGAACATGAGCCAGCACGTTGTTTCCAACAATCAAATCAGCGCCCCATCCGTCGTCAGTCAGACCACGCGCCGTCTTCTCACCAAAGAACGCCACCTTGGTATTGATCCCTTTTCCCATCGCAACCTCGGCTACATTCGCCGCAGGTTCTACCCCAAGCACAGGGATGCCACGCGCAACAAAATTCTTCAGAAGATATCCATCATTACTGGCGATCTCCACAACTCTCGAGTGTTGATTAAATCGGAAGCGATCGACAATCATATCCACATAGGCCCGAGCATGAGCGAGCCATGAATCGGAAAACGAAGAAAAGTATGCATAGTCAGAAAAAATGTCCTGCGGAGTCGAAAACTGTTCCAACTGAACCAGCAAGCACTTCTCACAGACATACACATGTAAAGGATAGAAAGGCTCCATCCTATTGGTTTGCTCCGGCTTAATGTAAGAATTCGCCAATGGGGACATGCCCAGATCAATGAATGTGCGTTCAAGACCTGCTCCGCATGAGCGACACGTCGATAGCTTCATGCCGAGATCTCCTTCCTTAACTTAAAGATAACGCCATGCTGACGTCTCACCGACCTACCAGTTCTTTCCATGCAAGCTGATCCGTCAAATGCCCACCTTCTCTGAGTCGCTTTAAAGTGATCAAGCGTATCAACTCGCCCTTCCGAAACTCAGGGTCGTGAAAGCCCATCGACATGAGTCCGTCTCGCAGATCCTTCACGGCACCCTGAAGATCGACAACCGGAAGAAATCCCTGTGCCAGCTTAGAGAATTTGTCGAAATTAACACGGTATGATCGTTTATCAGGCTGCGCGTCTCTATTGATTGAAACTTCCACACCAGGGACAAGTTGAGTAACCGCCATGGCTAAATCCTTCACCTGATAATTCCATGTATCGCTCCCCACATTGATCGTCAAAAACGCACCGCCATCACGACGGTCTCTCTGCACCCCCCAATCAATGGCTCTTGCCATATCCCTCACGTGAATTAATGGCCGCCATGGCGTCCCATCACTCAGAATATTGATACGCTTCGACACAAGCGCACCAGCCACAAAATCATTCAACACAAGATCCAACCGTAACCGATCACTCATCCCGCATGCTGTTGCAAACCGCAGGCAGGTTACCGTAAACGATTCGGAAGCAAGCGACGCCAAATCTCGTTCAGTACTAACCTTTGACTTTGCGTACGCTGTGAGGGGGTTGAGCTCATCTTCCTCCCGACGAGGCCCTCCTTCCGCAAAGCCATAGACACTGCAGCTCGATGCGAACACAAATGCCTTCACACCGGCTCGTTTTGCCTTGACGGCCAGATCAATACTCGCTCGATAATTGATATCAAGGGTAATGTCTTCAAAAATGGCCCCCATTGGATCATTTGATATCGCACAGAGATGCACAATCGCATCAACCCCCTGAAGAATCTTTTCAGGCACCTGCCGGATATCCCCGAAATACTGGACATCTGCCCTGCTTTCAGGGAACCGCGATGGACCAGTTAAACAATGGGCAAAGTACCCGATATCGTATCCGGTCAACGTCGCCTCAGGATACGATTCACGCAGTCGGCGTAATACCAAAGGGCCAACATATCCCATATTCCCTGTGATCAAGATTCGCATATTCATTTCCTTGGTCTAAACATTACCCAAATGTGGCAATCCGATGCTGATTGATGTCGCAGTTTAAAGTAGAAAAACACGGTTGGAAACTTATGAGTCTCATCTACCTAGCAGCTCACCTTACCATACCTTCCAGGGAGCCTTCGATGATTGCCATAGCTCCTCCAAATAATTCTTCTCTTTCAGCGTATCCATACAGGACCAGAAACGATCATGCCGATAGCCCATCAATTGACTATCTCTCGTGAGCTGCAGGATCGGATCCCTCTCCCACACAGTCTCATCGCCGTTAATGTAATCGATGGCCTTGGGCTCAAGGACATAGAAACCACCGTTGATCCAGCCTTCCTCGCCATGAGGTTTTTCCTTGAAGTCAACGATGTGATCGTGATCGAACACGAGCCGTCCGAATCTTGAAGGAGGCAGGACTGATGTCACCGTGGCTAACTTTCCATGAGACTTATGGAACTTAATCGTGGCTTGAATATCGACATCTGAGACCCCATCTCCATACGTAAACAGAAACGTTTCATTTTCGCCTATCCATTTTTTCAGTTGTTTGAGCCGCCCACCCGTCTGCGTATGCAGACCGGTGTCAACAAGGTGAACCTTCCAATCCTCATGCTGTTTACCGTCATGAATCGTCGTTTCCCCACTTCCAAGGTCGACGGAAATATCTTTATTGAAGGCATAGAAGTTCAGGAAGTATTCCTTGATCATTTCCCCTTTATAACCGAGTGCGATGATGAACTCCTTAATACCGTGAGCAGCATAAATCTTCATGATATGCCACAAGATAGGCTTCCCACCGATTTCAACCATTGGCTTCGGTCGTAAAATGGTCTCCTCAGAAAGCCGCGTCCCCATTCCTCCAGCAAGAATGACTACCTTCACGTCTAGTTCCTCCTGTTCTCAACACGACCCATGATGTGCCTACCTCTCACGTTCATTCCATTCTGACTTGATCCAGTAGTGTCCCAAAGTTTGTATCATCAATGGACGAAGTACTCTACGGGGCTTGCTGTTTACAAATTCATAACCTGGTGCAAACTTCGATCGAGTACCGAATGCCTCCCCAATCGAATCAATCACTTGCAAGATGCAAAGCAGTACGTTCTTCAACGATGGAACACTACTGATTTATCAACATCATCCCGCTTCCAGCCCCTGATATAGCAGACCACTCTTGAAGGCATATCGAGCCCTCTCTGAACTGACGAGTCTAGCCTCCCCCCCTGACAACGCGTACATCGAGACCTTCTCAAAGTAAACAATCACCTGTCGGAATATATGGTACCAGACTTAATGCCCTTTGTTACTGATGCCTATGCAGCCTACCATTCAATACTTACCATGTAATCACAAAAAGAACACCCATTTCATACAGGTACAACTAGATCCACGAGTGAGATCGCACAGCGAAGCAAGTTATTACTCATTCCAACACCTCATGCAAACACAAGAATTAACCAGCACTTAGATGCAAATCAAACGTCGAGCGTACCGCCCCTGCACCGCACCAGGTTTCCGGGACAGACTTACAACGTGTGATTCTACATTGGCTCCGTGGCCTATGCCCTCGCTGGACGCGCAAGGATGATCCTACCTGGCCAGGGCCTATGCCCACTCGATCGTCAAAATCGTTCGGTCATTCATTTCAAACTGAGCTGGGAGGACATTGTGCGCTGATATCCAAGTCAACAATATCAATTCCGCAGACTGCTTTCTCAAAGGTATATGTTGACTACCTCGAAAGCGTTAGGTACTATTCCGGTACAATCACAACTGGAGCCAGGCATACAGGCAAAGTAGTTCTATTTTCATCCCAAGCATACAGCCATCACGAAGCTTTTATGACCGAATCACCAAAAGGGATCGAACAGACTGATGTGCTTGCCGATCAGCGAGCAGGCTCTGGAATTGTTGTACTATCGACAGCCATGCAACTACTCCACATGAATCGACAGGCGACCGAGCTCGCCAAAAAGATCACCGCGGTTGAACATGGAGGCGCTGCGACTGTTTCGGCTCGCGGAATACTCCCGACGGCCCTAACGGAGCTTTGCACAGAAATCATCAAAGCCCTCCATATACGGACAGAAGCGAAGGATTGGGAACAGTTTGAACTCAAGCGCGTAACAGGCGATCCCAATCAACCCATCCTACTACGAGGCTTTGGTTTGCCAGATCGAGGCGGGATTCAACACGCCCGACTTGTGGTAACCATGGAAGAGCTAGGGCGAAAACAGAACCTGAATGCAGAACATGCGCGAGAACGTTTCCAACTCACCAACCGGGAGCAATCCGTGGTGGAACACCTCGCAAAAGGCTGGACAAATAAAGAGATTGCTAACGCTCTACAGATTACCGAACAAACCGTCAAAGAGCATATTAAGCACATCATGCGCAAGACTAATTCCACCACCAGGACCGGCATCCTTGTCCAAATATTTAACGCTTAACCAGCTCCTCACATAAAGCTCCCCCCATTCTCCTACCGCTGTTACACAAACAACACAGTGCGTCGAAATTACAACGGTCTAATCAGAGTCACTGATATATTTTCTTTTGTTTTTCAACATACTTTAAAATAACAACTACCGGTCCATCATTTGCATTAAAACTGATCAAATCCTATCGGAGGTGATGGTTCAATGCGATCTGGCTCTAACAGGACTCTGGCAGTTGTGGTGTTCGGATTGTTTGGCGTAGCTTCCCTCTTCTCTGGATGTACAACTACGCCTTCCTCCCACACTAGCGAGGTGAGAGACAGTGGTTTCGCCTCATTATGGAACGCGTACGGCGATTGCAAATCGACATCAGATTTGTCTAAAGCGACAGCAAACTTGGACCAACTCCGAGCAGCGAGTCTTCTTGGTCATGAGAAAAGTGGGTTCATTTTGCCACTACCAAACCGAATTGCTCATCTAGTTTCAACCCCGACCAACCGGGTGGCAGTGGACGTTAAAGCGATGACTTCAGCCTGTGCCCTCCATACTGGCGAGCTTGCGTTTAACCAGGGATACCTTGAAGTTGCACGGGATCTTTTTGTTTCGATCATCAGACTTCATGAAGGGCAACACTCCTACTACGCTGTGAAGGCAAAAACCTTGCTGGCAAAGATTGAACAAGGGCTCACCATCTCATTCAATACACGTTAGCCGATTCGCTTCGCCTCCCATCCCGCAACTGACGATATAAATCGGCGTAGACCCTTGCTGATTGATCCCACGAGAGGTCTGCTTTCATTCCCGCAGTCACCACTGATCGCCACACCTCTTGCTCCTCATACGCATGAAGCGCGAGCAGAATTGCGGAGAGCAAGGCGTCGGGAGAGGGATCAATAAAATGAAACCCTGTTGCGATTTTGGATTTGATTGTTGACGGACGAAATGGAACAACTGTATCAGCCAGTCCCCCTGTACGCCGCACGATCGGGACCGTCCCATATCGCAGGCTATAGAGCTGGCTTAGTCCACAGGGCTCGTAACGAGATGGCATGATCAGCATGTCTGAACCCGCCTCGATACGATGGGCTAGCCCCTCGTCAAAACCAAGATGGAGACCGATTCTGCGAGCATACTTCTCCTTCGCTGCAATGAACCCTTGCTCCAAGTGAGTGTCGCCAGTACCCAATACAACCAACTGGAGATCGAGCGCCATCAGCTCCGGAAGAATCTCAAGCAACAGATCAAATCCCTTCTGGAACGTCAACCGACCAATGACAGCCAACAGCGGCACATCAAGAATCGGCAATCCTAGCTCTTGCTGTAACGCTCGCTTGCACGTCCGTTTTCCCGATAGGTCATTGGCGTGGTACTTCGCCTGTAGATAGGCATCGTGCGCAGGATCCCACACAGCCTCATCAATTCCGTTGGTAACACCGGTTACACCATCCCTACGGCTTGCCAACACACCTTCAAGACCACACCCATATTCTGCCGTTAAGATCTCCCTTGCATAGGTGGGACTTACAGTGGAAACAGCGTCGGAGAAGATGATGCCCCCCTTCAAACAATTGACTGCTCCATAGAACTCAAGGCCACTCAGTGAGAACAACGATGAAGGAAGGCCGGTTTTCATGAACTCCTGACCTGAGAAGATCCCCTGATAGCCGAGATTATGGACAGTCAACAACGTCTTGATCGACTGAAGACTGTTGTGTTCATGTGCTAGAGCCTTGAGATAGACAGCGCACAGTGCGGTCTGCCAATCATGAAGGTGCAGGATATCAATCTTTTCCCGCTGTACGTCCACTAAGATATGCATCGCTTGAATGACTGCACGACAGAACAAGGTGAATCGGTCAAGATTATCCGGATAGTCATGATGATCTTGCTGATAGAGTCCCGGACGGTTGAAGTACGGGTCATGGCACACGAACAACACTCTCACGTGATGTAATGCGCCGGTCACCGTCAGATATTCCTCCTCGATAGAAACATCCATCGGCCTCTCCCCCACAGGCACCGAGAATTGCATGGCGATCCGACGAGCCTTCTGAGCTAATTCAGTCCGATAACCCGGCAATAATACGGTGACCTGATACCCTGACTTTGCGAGGGCCATGGACAACGCGCCCACCACATCGGCAAGTCCGCCCGTTTTGGCATAAGGAACCGCCTCTGAGGAGGCCATCACGATGTGCAAGCTATCTAATGTTTTCAACGCCATATGGGATAATCAGGGACAACCTATGGGCGGGAAGATTCATCAATCCCGGTCTTGAATCGAGCCTCATAGGCCCAACCTTTTGTCAATGTCCGTAACTCATCGGGTTGGAGCTTTTCTCTGTAAACAAGGCGCTCATCAAAAAAGACCAGCAACCAGCCTCGATCGGGGTAGGCAAAGTAGACACTTTCACCTGCATGAACCCCACCGCTCCATCCTTTCGGCACCTCACCCATAGCTACTCGGGATCGAGGAATCATACTCAAATCTGGCATCACAAAAAAGTAGGCGAACTCGCTATGGTAGAAAGGAGGTCCCCCCCATACATTTACAACGGCCCTGCTGGTGATTTGATCTAGTACAAGATTTTCTCCTTGAACCAGCTGCTCTTGCTGTTCCAGTGTCGGCATACTTTTGCACCCGAGCAAGAGCACAAATCCTACGACCGTGAACACGCTCAGTATGGTTTTCTTCGGAGCGCTAATGCTATGCACCATGTCACCATCTCCCCTCACAGAAGCCGCCTGGACTTGACTTCGATCGGCTTAACCGGTTGACAGGCATCACACTGACACAATGCCCTGAGCAAGGTGTAGGAATATATTCCCGTATCATGGCCATCGCTCCACTTGAACTGAAGCGCATAGCGCCCAACCGGCTGAATATCCTGCAGCATGATCAACAACGGGATATCGTCAGCCTGAAGACGGCGCTCCCCCGTCCATTCATCGACACAAGCCGCGCAGGGACAATGCTGCCGAAGAGAACGGACCGGATAGACCGCCTGATGGCCGTCACTCCATTGAATTCCCAATACACCCTTCTCAAGCCACTCCATATCCCGAGGCTCTACTGTAGCGGTTGTCATACCCACTCCTCCCTCTGAACGCGCTTAGGCCGACACGGCAACCGAGAGAAAGTTCGCTGATGGGAGCCGTTTACCAGCCACAACCGTCACATACCCTTCGATCGCCGCCTCCACTTCGCCTCGCACCTGTCCACTGGCTCGCAACCGTGTGACAACGGCAGGATCAAGACGAATCGCCTGTTGGAGAAATGAAAGGCTGCCGCGCGAGAGCGCGATACAACGAACTCGCTGGTGCGCTGCGCATGATAAACACACAAGCCCCCCTGCAAGCGGAGAAAACTGAGGTTCACCTGCAAAATGTGCTTTCCCACATGCGGCACAATGGTCGGTCTGTGGGCGAAATCCTGTGACACCCAGCAACCTAATTTGGAAAAGGAGAGCCGTAAAAGCTGGGTCTTCACTCTCGTGAAGCGAGGCAAGCCCCTGCTCGAGCGTATCAAACAAGAGCGAATCCGGATCGCCATCCGGAGTGATCGCGGCCACCACGTTGACCATCCGTGCCGCCGAATCTATCAGACTGAGAGATTCCCGCAACTTCTGGGAAGACCTGACAAGATCAACTTGCGAAACCCGCAAGAGTGAATCACCGGCCTTTTCAAAAAGGTTCAACCGGCACAGACTGAACGGCTCGAGTGCAGCACCAAAACGGCTTTTGGGTCGACGCGCACCACGAGCCACACCTCCGATCTTGCCCTTCTCCTTCGAGTAAAATGTGACGATTCGATCGGCATCTCCCCACTTACGACTCCGTAAAACGATCGCCGTCGCCTTTATGAGCGGCACATATCCCTTTCACCCCTGACACAACCATATCCTGACGACCTGCTGAATTGTGTCATCGGAGATACTCCAAGAATAGCGTGGCCAACGTCAAATAGATCGAAATCCCCGTGATATCATTCGCCGTCGTCACAAAGGGGCCGGCCGCGACGGCAGGATCTACCCCCATGCGCTTCAGGATAATCGGCATAATCGTCGCCATACTGGTCGAGACAAAAAAGGCGATGATCAGAGAAACGCCCACGACCATCCCCAGAAACCCTTGATGCAAGACCCACGCAACCAGCGTTAACGTCACTCCGCACGCCAGCCCCATGACTAGCCCGACCTTCGCCTCACGAAAAAACACCGGCCAGACATGGCTAAGCTCAACGGAACCGGTGGCCAATCCACGAATAATCAATGTTGATGATTGCAAGCCGACATTACCACCCATCGCCGCAATGACGGGAATAAAACTCACAATAGCCACAACTTCTTGAACGGTATAACGGAAATACCAAAGGATTGCGCCGGACAGCAGGCTCCCCACAAGGTTAGTAAATAGCCACGGCAATCGGAGCCTGGCTGACGCGATGCTCGATGACTTTGAAGTCGTATCTTCTTCAATGGCGCCGGCCATCTTCAACATATCCTCTGTCGCTTCTTCACGGATGACATCGACCACGTCATCAACCGTGATAATCCCGACAAGCTTCCCGTCTCGCTCCACGACCGGAATCGCCAACAAGTTATAATTGGCCACCTGCCTCGCCACCTCTTCCTGATCCATATCAATGCTGACGCTCATAGCCTCCCGCGTCATGATGTTCTTCAGCGGAGTGGTGGGAGGCACCGTGAGAAGCTGCCGAAGCGAAAGAACACCGACTAGTCGATCATCCTTGTCCGTCACATAGATATAAAACACCATTTCCGCGTCAGTTGCCTGTTGCAACCGGCGTATGGCTTCCTGGGCCGTGGCATCCTCAGGCAGGGAAAAGAATTCCGTGGTCATGATGGCGCCAGCTGTATCTTTGGGGTATCGGAGAATGTCGGCCACCTCGGTCGAATCCTCTGTCTTCATCAGGGCCAACACTTCCTTACTGCGTTCCTCCGGGAGAAACCCGAGAATATGGGCAACGTCGTCAGGACCAAGTTCCTTCAAGAGCCAGGCAATATCGGAATGAAGCAGATCCGCGAGTACCTGTTGGATGCTCTCCCCGTCCAGCTCGCTGAGCACCTGCCCGCGCTTCCCCCCGCGAACCAACTCGAAAATTTCCCGTTTCTCCTTCGGAGAGGAGAGATGCGTCACGGCTTTGGCAATATCCGCCGGGTGCATACGCCCCAACATTTTTGACAAGTTCGCGATCGCCCCCCGACGCAGCAACTTCTGAACCGATTGAATGACAATGTCCGACTTGGTCTGCCCCCGCTCGGTCTGATCACGAAGGACTTCGCGCAAAATATCACGATCCGCTGGACGAGAACGTTGTTCCGGAAAGCGTGGTTCCGTTGGTCGGTCGGTTGGCTGCATGATCGTTGTGCGGGATCTTGAGACTTGCCCGGTGGCGCCGACCGGAGCAGGTCAACGGCTCACGGGACGGCACAGAGCAGATACTTCGTCTTCGTTACATACGGTCTTATCGGGAAAGCCTATTTGAACTGCTTCGGCCTGGAGATACCAGCCGCCTTCGGTTATGCATGTGTCCGGGGAACCGTTACCATCAAGCGTCCACCAACGGTCAGTAGCCCAACTGCACAAGAGCCTGTTCATCCTCGCGCCAGTCTTTTCTGACCTTCACCCACAGCTCAAGAAACACTTTCATCCCAAAAACCTTCTCCATGTCCAATCGGGCTTGGGTCCCGATTGATTTCAACCGTTCCCCTTGCTTCCCGATCAGAATACCTTTCTGTGTCTCTCGTTCAACCATAATTGACGCCCGAATCTTCGCGAGCCTTCCCTCCTCAACAAACTCATCGATCTCTACCGCCGTCGCATATGGGACTTCATCCTCTGTCGCCTGAATGACCTTCTCTCGAATCATTTCGGCCGCCAACGTCCTCATCGTCTGATCTGTCACCACATCTTCGCCATACAGCCCTTCCCCTGACGGAAGGTATGGAACCGTCACCGCAAGCAATCGCTCTACATTGTCGTTGACCTGAGCGGACACCGGGACCACTTCCGTCCATGCAAACAACTGGGCATACTGATCAAGAACGGGAAGCATCTTATGCTTGTTGACCAGATCGATTTTCGTCATGACTAAGATCACCGGCCTCGGCTGCTTTGCCAGAGCTTCTTTCATATATTTGATGGCTGACAAATCTCCGGGACCTGGACGGCTCGTCGCCTCCATAAGCATATACAACACATCTGCGTCTTCCAGCGTTTCCACCGCCGCACGGACCATCCGCCGATTCAATAAATGGTCCGGCTTATGAAGTCCCGGTGTGTCGAGAAAGGCGATTTGCGCCCCTTCCGCATGCACAATACCCATCACTCGAGTCCTGGTCGTTTGCGGCTTGCTCGAGACAATCGAAATTTTCTCGCCGAGCAAGCGATTCAATAGAGTTGACTTGCCTACGTTGGACCGTCCGATAATGGCGACCGTTCCGAACTTCATGGCTTCGCGGAAGGCTCCTGTTGTTTCTCCGAACCCGGGATGAATTGGTACACCGTCTCACCTTTCCGCACATAGCCTAACTGCTCACGGGCTAATTGTTCGATCTTGGTTGGATCATGCTGGAGGCGCTGAATATCGTGCTGCAAGGTGACATTTTCATGACGTAATACCGACAACTCTTGCTCCAAGTTCTTGGCATAATCCCGCATGGCGAAATACCGTGAGAGCCCCATCTCTCCATAGAAGAGTGCGACTCCCAACCAAACAACCCCGATCACTCCGCCCACCTGAGCAATGGTGAACAGACGTCGCTGCCATTCCAGCCACTCCCGACCACGATTTTGCTTAATCACCATATGCATCAATTAATCCAGACCATGGCGAAAAAACAGGTTAGCTCCGCACGGGCACGGCTTCTCGGCCACGGTAAACTGCCGCGGCTCCCAACGCTTCTTCGATTCGAAGAAGCTGATTGTATTTTGCTACACGATCCGTGCGAGAAAGGGACCCGGTCTTGATCAGCCCGCTGTTCGTCGCAACAGCCACGTCCGCAATCGTCGTGTCCTCTGTTTCCCCGGAGCGGTGCGAAATGATGGCCGTATAGCCAGATCGCTTCGCGAGTTCAATGGCATCCAACGTCTCCGTCAAGGTTCCAATCTGATTGAGCTTAATCAGAATCGAATTTCCGATCCCCTCCTTAATGCCCTTCGAAAAGATCTCGACATTCGTCACAAAGATATCGTCACCGACGAGTTGGACTCGCTTCCCGAGCTTCTCGGTGAGCATTTTCCAACCCTTCCAGTCCAGTTCACTCAGCCCGTCTTCAATGGAGAGAATAGGATAGCGATCCAGAAGCTTGCCATAGTAGCTCACCATGTCTTCCGATGAACGCTCCGGATTCTTTTCTGCTTCGAGAACGTACCGTCCCTTTTCGTAGAGTTCACTGGCGGCACAGTCTAAAGCCAGAGCGATATCCCGCCCGACCTGATAGCCGGCCGTTTCGATCGCCTCAGAGATAAGACTCAGCGCTTCCTCGTTCGATTGCAGATCGGGAGCAAATCCTCCCTCATCTCCGACTGCCGTATTGAGCCCCTTCTTCTTCAAGAGGGCTTTCAGCGAATGAAAGACCTCTGTGGCCATGCGAAGCGCGTCGCTGAATCGGCTGGCCCCCACCGGCATGATCATGAACTCTTGAAGGTCCAGCCGATTGTCGGCATGGGCGCCCCCGTTGATGATGTTCATAAGCGGGACTGGAAGCACCCGCGCATTCGTCCCACCTAAATACCGGTAGAGAGGTTGCCCGGTTTCAATCGCCGACGCTTTCGCCACGGCTAAGGACACGCCTAAAATCGCATTTGCGCCCAGCTTGCCTTTTGTCTTCGTCCCATCCAACGCAATCATAGCTCGATCAATCCCGGCTTGATCGAACGCATCCTTCCCCAACAGTTCTGGGGCAATGACCTTACTAATGTTCGCAACCGCTTTGGAGACACCTTTCCCCATCCACCGCTTTTTGTCTCCATCTCTCAGCTCGATCGCCTCTTTTTCGCCCGTCGAAGCGCCGGAAGGAACGGCCGCACGCCCGACCGCTCCGCTTTCGAGCGTAACTTCTGCCTCAATCGTCGGATTGCCACGTGAATCGATAATCTGCCTGCCCCTGATTTCTCTAATGTCGCTCATACCGCTTGCCCTCTCTCCAGTTAGACAATCAGTTTCTTCTTCAATAACTCGTTCACCTTGCCGGGATTCGCCTTTCCCCCACTGACCTTCATCACCTGACCAACAAGGAATCCTAAGACCTGTTGTTTGCCTTCTCTAAACTGCGTCACCTGAGTTGGATTTTTACTAAGAACTTCGTCAATCATTTTCTCCAGTGCCCCTTCGTCTGAGACTTGGGTCAGCCCCTTCTCCTGCACAATCTGGTGGGGAGTCTTGTCACTACGATAGAGATCGGGAAAGATGTCACGAGCGACTTTTAAGCTGATCACCCCTTTATCCACCATCACCAACAGATCAACAAGCCGCTCAGGCGAAACAGGCGACGCAGTGATGTCGGTCCCGGAATTATTCAATTCCCGTGTCAACTCCCCCATCACCCAATTGCTCACCGTTTTGGGCTCATTGAACTGCTTCAGGCAGGTCTCAAAATAGTCCGCCATGCCTTTCGATGTCGTGATCACACCCGCATCGTACTCTGGAAGGCCATACTCGGTGATCAATCGACGGGCACGCACAGCCGGCAATTCCGGCAAGGACGATCGAAATCCTTCGATCCAGTCCTCGTTTAACTGTAGTGGTACCAAATCCGGATCAGGGAAGTATCGATAGTCATGGGCCTCTTCTTTCGAACGCATCACAGCCGTTTCACCCCGATCAATGTTCCAAAGCCTGGTCTCCTGATAAATCTTGCCGCCCTCATTCAAGACCTTGGTCTGCCGTTTGATCTCATACTCGACCGCGTCCTTGACATACTTAAAGGAATTGATGTTCTTGAGCTCGACTTTCGTCCCAAAGGCTTTCTGGCCCACTGGGCGCAGCGACAAATTCGGCTCACATCGAAAGCTCCCCTCCTCCATGTTCCCATCGCACACGTCGAGATACATGAGCACATCACGTAGCCCCTTCAAGTAGGCCACGACCTCATCGGCCGAACTCATATCCGGTTCCGTCACGATTTCCAAGAGCGGCGTGCCTGCACGATTCAAATCCACGCGACTTCCGGCCGTCCCAGTTCCGTGTACGTTCTTCCCAGCGTCCTCTTCCAGATGCGCCCGACGGATCCGGACTCGCTTCGCGGTGGTACCCACAGCGATCTCAATCCATCCATGCTGGCAGATTGGGTCCTCGTATTGGGAAATCTGGTACCCCTTGGGTAGGTCCGGATAAAAATAGTTCTTTCTCGCGAATCGATTGTTCGCCGTGATCATACAGTTCAACGCCAATCCGGCACGAACCGCCATTTCGATCGCCGTTCGATTGATCACAGGTAAACTTCCTGGCAGACCAAGACAGACCGGGCAAGTCTGGCTGTTGGCGGAGAGACCAAAGGTCGTGCCGCACCCGCAAAACATTTTGGAGTTGGTCCGCAGTTGTGCATGGACCTCCACCCCAATCACTGCCTCAAAAATCATCCGCGTTCCGCCCCCTCATCTTGGATGTGTCCTCGTTCACGCTTCATCGCCTCACGCCCGGCATCGAAGGCCTCCCGCAGAACCGACCGTTTCGACTCGACGAACTCCCTGCCTTGATCAACGGCTTCTTCAAATGCCTCACCGGCTCGCCCTGCGAGATCTCGCAAATCGGTTTCGGCACGACGAGCATACCCTCGCAGCCGGTCACGGGACTCACTGCCCGTTTGCGGCGCCAGTAACAACCCCATCACCGCACCCATAGCCGCACCGCTGAGAAACGCTAGCAACACCGCTGTCGAAGCTCCTCGTTCATCCGCCATTGTGTGCCCCTCCCTCATGCTTCATGCGTTCCCGCACCACGTGGGTCGCGGCCTTCACACCAGCAACCATACTCGCCACATTACTCAAGAGCGTTCCGCCTGACCCACACACGACATTGTGTACTTGCCGCACCGATTCACCGACCTCGCCCACAGCGTGCAATAAGACAGCCGCATGCTCGACACCCTCGCGTGCCTGGCTCGTCACTTCATTGAGGTTCTGGCTCACCGCACGTAATTCAACCACCAAGGCCGGCAGCTCCGTATTCATCTTGGCCAGCAGCCGTTCAGACTCAGCAACAGTCTTTCGAACTTGCATCAAGACAGGCACGAGATATCCAACCAGCACGGCAAACACGACCGCTACAATGAGTGCCGCGATCTCGACAATCGTCATGACTTCCTGCCTTCCTGACCGGTGATCTCGTCCATGCTCGGCTCTTTCCTCTCTCTTACGCCCTGGCCTGCCTCGACCTTACCGTATGGACGGTCTCTGTCCGTGCCATGCTGTGGATTGCTCATAGGCATGTGCAGCGCGAAGCATTAGGTCTTCTTCAAAGGCCCGCCCGATCAGTTGGAGCCCGATCGGAAGCCCTGCCTTGCTGAACCCACAGGGCAGCGCGATCGCCGGAAGCCCTGCCAGATTCACCGAGATCGTGAAAATATCCGACAGATACATCTGCAAGGGATCTTCACATTTCTCCCCTAGCTTGAAGGCCGGTGTGGGCGTCGCCGGGGTGACAATGAGGTCCACCTCTTTGAATGCGGCGTCGAAGTCCTGACAGACCAACGTGCGCACGGCCTGCGCCTTCCCATAGTAGGCATCATAGTACCCTGCGCTGAGAACATAGGTGCCGAGCATAATTCGACGTTTGACTTCCGGCCCGAACCCTTCCTGTCGCGTTTTCATATACAGTTCAAGCAGGTCTTTCGTTTCCTTGGCGCGGAACCCAAATTTCACGCCGTCGAAGCGGGCAAGATTTGAGCTGGCCTCTGCTGTCGCGATTACGTAATAGACCGCCACTGCAGCATCGGTCCGTGGTAGACGGACCTCCTTGACCTCCGCACCAAGCTGCCTCAGCTCCCCGAGCGCAGCTCGAACCGCCTGTTCCACCTCCGGATCAAGTCCCTCGGTGAAAAACTCCACCGGTACGCCAACCCTCACCTTTTTGAGATCACGCTTCTGTAACGCTTTCAAGTAGTCCGGCACAGGACGATCAACCGATGTGGAATCCATCGGATCGTGGCCGGCAATGGCTTGCAGAAGAAACGCTGCATCGAGCACATTACGTGTGATTGGTCCGATCTGATCAAGCGATGAGGCAAATGCTATGAGCCCGTACCGCGACACGCGTCCATAGGTAGGCTTCACTCCCACCACACCACAGAAAGCAGCCGGCTGCCTGATCGATCCCCCGGTGTCGGACCCAAGTGCCGCTGCACATTCCTCCGCGGCCACCGCCGCTGCCGATCCTCCACTCGATCCACCCGGCACACAGTGAAGATTCCAAGGATTTCTGCTGGGGCCAAATGCGGAGTTCTCTGTCGATGACCCCATCGCGAATTCATCCAGATTGGTCTTGCCCACCAAGATATACTCCTGCGAGCGCAGCCTTGAGACGACCGTGGCATCGTATGGCGGGACAAAATATCGCAACATCTGAGAACTGCAGGTCGTAGGCACACCATCCGTACAGATATTATCTTTGACCGCAAGCGGCATTCCGGTCAGCGCATGAGTCTTTCTCCACACTTTGAGTTTCTGATCCAAATCCTCCGCCTGCTGATAGGCCGAGTCTTTTGTCTGAGTGACAAAGGCCTTCACCTTCGGTTCCACCTGACTGATCCGGAGAAAATAGGCATGCACGATCTCTGTCGCAGTCACTTCCCCTGCCGTAAATTTCTTATGAAGTTCGAGGAGACCTAGCTTGTGGAGAGACATGACATTCCTATTATCGATACACGCGTGAACAACAAACCGATACCCGCCTCCGTCAGCGTCCGGTGGGCCGGCTAGCTCACTGCCACAATTCGATTCTTCTCATTCACGCGCACGATCTTGGGCGCGTGCTTCTTGATTTCTTCTTCACCATAATACTCATAACAAAAGATGATGATCTGGTCCCCGACTGCTGCTTTCCTGGCTGTAGGACCGTTCAAAATAATCTCTCCCTTTCCTCGAGCCCCATTGATGGCATAGGTCATGAATCGCTCGCCGTTATTCAGATTCGAGCAGACAATGGCTTCATAGGGGAGAATGCCGGCAGCCTCCATCAAGTCTTGATCAATCGTCAGACTTCCTTCGTACTCAAGGTGAGCTCCTGTCACAGTTGCGCGATGAATCTTTGAACGTAACATTTGTCGAAACATGTATTGCCTCGCCTTCCGTCGATTGTCATATCTCATCCAGAACAGATACGGATGAGACGGTCATTGACGGTTAACGCTCCTCTATGATTTTGGGGACTACAAACCCATCCGATTCACGTTCCGGTGCGTTGGCCAACGCTTTCTCCACCGGAAGAGAGGGGCGCACACTATCCGCCCGAAAGACATTGACTTGCCCCATCACCGTGGCGGTCGGCTCAATGCCTGTTGTGTCGTACTGATTGAGCTGATCAACGTGCGAAAGAATCTGGCTCAACTGCTTCGCAAAGGTCTCCTTTTCCGAAGCCGTCAGCGCCAATCGCGCCAATTGCGCTACTTTCTCGACATCCTGCTGTGTGATCTCCACTCTACTTTCCCTTTCCCTATGAGGCGTGAAGGTAGGGTCCCTTATTGCGCGCATTCAACGAGGGGCTTCTGAGGCCGCGCGTGGAGCGAGCAGAGGAACCTGCCTTCACACCTCATTCCACCGTCACACTTTTCGCGAGGTTCCTTGGCTGATCCACATCCGCCCCCCGCAATACCGCGATATGATAGGCCAGCAGTTGAAGCGGAATCGTGAAGAGCATCGGCGAGATGAGCGAATGAGTATCCGGTACTGTAAATACTGCATCCGCGATCTTACCGAGTTCTCGCTCTCCTTCAGCCACGAAGGCAATCACGGGGGCATGTCGCGCCTTGACCTCCATGAGATTACTGACCGTCTTGTCGTATAGTCGATCTCGAGGCGCCAACACCACAACCGGCATATCCTTATCGATCAACGCAATCGGCCCATGTTTCATCTCGCCGGCCGCATACCCTTCGGCATGGATATAGGAAATTTCTTTGAGCTTCAGTGCGCCCTCCAGCGCGATCGGATAGTTGATGCCGCGCCCCAAGAACAGAAAATTCCGTTTCTTGTAGTAGCGCTTGGCGATCGCAACGATTTCGGCTTCCCGCTGTAGAACACTCTCAACCAGGACCGGCAACCGCACGAGCCGATCAAGCCAGGCTTGACCATCTGCTACCTTCATCACATTACGAACTCGCGCGAAATGCAAGGCCAGGAGATAGAGCGCGGTCAGCTGCGCCGTGAACGCTTTCGTCGATGCCACACCGATCTCCGGCCCGCAATGGGTATACAAGACTCCATCTGACTCACGAGCCAACGTGCTCCCGACCACGTTCACAATGGAGACGACTCGCGCGCCCTTGGCCTTGGCCTCTCGTGCAGCGGCAAGCGTATCAGCCGTCTCACCGGATTGGGAGATCGTAATAAACAAATCCTTCTTACCGACAAGCGGGTCACGATAGCGAAACTCGCTGCCAATATCCACCTGAACCGGCGTCCGGACCATCTCCTCAAAAAGATATTTCCCGACCTGGCCGGCATGCCAGGACGTTCCACAAGCCACGATCCAGATCCGTTCCAAAGACGCGAATTCTTTCGGTGTCAGCCCGATGTCCGGGAGATCCGCTTCTCCCGTCTCATAGGAATACCGCCCTCGCATGGTATCCAGAATAGTCTGCGGCTGTTCATGAATCTCTTTCAGCATGAAGTGCGGGTAGCCACTCTTCTCCGCCGCGGATGCATCCCATGTGATCTTCGACGCCTTTCGTGAGACAGCCCGACCATCGGAATCGGTCAGTTGCACATCGTCCTGGGTAACGACGGCCACGTCCCCCTCTTCGAGATAGGTCACTTCCCGCGTATGCGCCATCATGGCCATGACATCGGAGGCGATATAGGATGCATGCGCTGTCCGACCGACGACCAGCGGACAGCCCGACCGCGCAGCAATCAAGGTTCCCGGCTCCCGCTCCGACATCACCGCCAGCGCGTAACTACCTTTCACATCTTTCGTCGCCAACCGCACAGCATCGGCTAGCTTATTTCTCTGTTGAAGATACTTATCAATCAAATGAGCGACGACCTCCGTGTCGGTCTCAGAAACAAACTTATAGCCTTCTTTCTCGAGCTGTTGTTTCAACTGCTGATAATTTTCGATGATCCCATTGTGCACCAACACGCAACCCTTCGATCGATGTGGGTGAGCATTCTGCTCTGAGGGCTTGCCATGCGTCGCCCACCGAGTATGGCCGATTCCGACCGTGCCATTAAGCCCATTCGCCTTGAGCGCATTCTGGAGATTCACCAGCTTACCCACACTCCGCTTGACGGCGATCTTCTCTCCCTGTAAGACAGCCACCCCTGATGAATCGTAGCCGCGATACTCTAACTTGGACAATCCTCCAATAAGAATCGGCACAGCTTCCTGGTTGCCGACATATCCAATAATTCCACACATGGCAATACCCCGCCTTATTGGTTGGCAGACAATACACGCGATGTTATCGTTCCGCGATCAGCCCCTTGATGACCGCCCAAGCTTTTTCTTCGACTTCGCCGAAGCCTTCTGTCTTTTTACGGTTGGGCCCTTCACCGCGGTCTTACCTGAAGCGACGCTGGGTGCAGCCCTTTCCACCAAAGCCCGTCGTTTAGCCACCCATCCAATCCGATTGACCTGAGGAACTCTGGAAATCGCTAACGAATCGCCAGGTACGTTCTGCGTCACGGTTGTCCCTGCAGCAATCACGGCTCTATCCCCGATCACGACCGGCGCAACAAGCTGGGTATCACTCCCTAGAAACACATTCTTCCCGATCACCGTGTGATGCTTCTTCAGGCCGTCATAGTTACAGGTAATCGTACCGGCGCCGATATTCACTCCCTCAGCAATCGTGGCATCCCCCAAATAACTGAGATGATTGGCCTTGGACCCCTCGCCCAACTCAGTCTTCTTCATTTCGACAAAATTTCCGACCTTCGCTCGCCGCCTCACCACGACACCGGGACGAAGATGGACGAACGGCCCCACATGCGCGTCGTCCTCGATACATGATTGGCCGAGCACACAGGAATCCAACACCTCAACATGATTACCAATCACGCAATCGGTGATCCGAACCCCAGAACGGATCGAGGTCTCCTCACCGATCACCGTGTTCCCCTCAAGGACGACATGAGGATACAGGACCGTATCTTTGCCGATCGTCACGCCTGCATCGATCCACACTGAGCCTGGGTCTCGCATCGTCACGCCCGCATCAAGCCAGCGTTCCCGAATCTGTTGCCGGACGACCAGTTCTGCTGCTGCCAGCTGCTGCCTGGTGTTGACTCCTAACCCTTCATCGGGATTCTGAAGCGTCACGGCAGCCACGCGCCGGCCTTGCGCAACCGCCATCCGCACGATATCGGTCAGGTAGTATTCACCCTGCGCATTGTCGGGCTCCAGCTTATCCAGCGCCTCAAAAAGAAACGCTCCGGACACCACGTAGGTGCCCACATTGATTTCCTTACTCGCCCGCTCGGCCGACGTGGCATCTCGATCTTCGACAATCTTCAGCACGTCCGATGACGAATGCGCATGCCCCTCATGGCTCGCGTCACGACGAATCACCCGCCCATAGCCGCCGGGATCATCCAGAATCGCCGTCAGAATGGTGACGGTCGCCCCCTCTCGTTGATGAGCAATCAAAAGTTCACGCACGGTGGATTCCTTCAGCAAGGGCGTATCGCCGTTCAGAATAAGATACTGTGCCGGACATACCTCATCATCATGAGAAAACACGGAACGGCTTTGCATGACCGCATGACCGGTCCCTAGCTGTTGAGCCTGTTCGACGATACACACCGCCTGCGCTCCCGGCGTGCCGGTAATCCCCGCTTCAATGACATGCCGAACCTTCTCCGCTTGATGCCCAACAACGACCGCAATACGGTGACCTGCCACGCGAAGCGCCACGTCGACCGCGTACTGCACCATCGGCTTCCCCGCGACCTGATGCAACACTTTGACATGGTTGGACTTCATTCGCTTGCCCAACCCGGCCGCCATCACGATCACTCCGAGGCCGGGAATAGGCGCGCCTGTTGCTCGTTGATCAACCATTGACGTCATACGCGGAATTCTCCTGATGATGAGCGTTTCTCAAACGAACCATGGGAGAGCCCGATTTATCCGATCGGCACACTAGCATCCGGCTGTTTAATCTGACTCCACTTCGCCTCGGCTAATGCTGAGGCCATAGCGCCGGTCGGCGTATACAGCCCCCCTGATACAATCAGCTTCATCGCCTCTTCGATACTGATCTCAACCGACGTGACCTCCCGCTCAGGGACGAGCAGAAAATAGCCCGACGTGGGATTGGGGGAAGTCGGCACATACACATGGATCAGCGTATCTTCTCCCAAAGTCGTCGTCTCACCTTTCGTCATGCCCGTCACGAAGGCAAAACAATAATGACCATTCTTGGGAAACTGGATCAAGACCACACGCCGATACGACCCTCGCTCCGAAAAGGAGAGGATATCCATCATGGATTTCAAGGTCGAATAAATTCCTCGGACCAGAGGCAACCGATTAAGCCAATCCTCCCAGTGACTGACGATCTGGCGTCCGATGAAGTTGGCGGCAAACAACCCAACCAAGAAAATCAGCAAGACCAACGTCACGATGCCAAGCCCGGGAATATAGTGATCAGGCACCAGCTCAGCCATCGCATCGCCCAAGATACCGTCCAGTGCCACGAACAGAGTTTTCAGAACGAGAATCGTGCCCCAAATAGGGGTGACCAACAGCAGTCCTGTCAGAAAATATCGCCGCAGAGCAGTCTTCAGCATGAGAAAATCAGCCCATCCTCAATGGGAGAACGATCCGTGATTCATCTTACAGAGTACCGAACAAACGTCGCAAGCGTTTTCTTGTTAATTTCAATGGGTTATGCTCACAAACGAGAAGGATCCCTGAATAGGTCCACCTTGCTATTCCCCGCAACCTGACATAGGATCCGCTCTTAAAAACGCGTGCGAAGAAAAGAGTCGATGAGTCCTGCCACACAAAAATCATCCGGTCTCTTCATCACGCTGGAAGGCGGCGAAGGAAGCGGAAAAACCACGCAGGCCCGCAGACTTTGTGACTGGCTGACAGCACAGGGCCGGCACGTCCTCCACACTCGAGAGCCAGGAGGGACACTTCTCGCCGAACAACTACGCAGCCTCCTCCTCGACCATTCCTCGGAAACCATTGCTCCAGAAACCGAGGTGTGGCTTATCCTTGCGGCCAGGCGCCAACATGTCGATCATGTGATCAAGCCGGCCCTCCAACAGGGAATGATCGTCGTATGCGACCGTTTCTCAGACTCGACAATGGCCTATCAAGGCTATGGACGGGGATTGGACCTCCGGATCTTGCGCACGATGAACAAGTGGGCAACCGGAAAACTTGTTCCACATTTGACGCTGCTCTTTGACGTGCCGGTTCGTATCGGACTGACGCGACGGCGAAGCCAACGCTCCTCCCAGAACCGTCTTGATCGAGAAGCAACCCAGTTTCACGAGAAGGTACGAGCTGGATTTCGGACCCTCGCCCGGCAAGAACCCCGGCGCATGGTTGTCTTTGACGCCTCTCTTCCTCTAGAGTCCGTCCAACAGAACGTGCTGGAAGTCATTACCCGTTGGCTCACAGCACACCGCATACAACAGCTGCGACAGCGATAGCCTATGCCGTTTACTGAGATTACAGGCCACGAGCAGTCCATTTCTCTCCTCCAGGCTAGTCTGGCCAATAAGAGACTCGCTCACGCCTATCTCTTCCACGGCGATGCCCACATTGGCAAGCGCATGACCGCCGTGAGGCTGGCGCAGGTCTTGAATTGTGACCGCCCAGTGCTCACTGAGTCCCCGGATAGTTGCGGCCAATGCCGCTCTTGCTTGCAGGTCGCGGCTCAGACGCATCCCGATTATTTTGTCATCGAGCCCGATGCGGAAGCGGCGACACCCCAAATCAAGATTGAGCAGATCCGAGAACTCGAACAGCAGTTTGTTTATCGGCCTCTTATCGGCGAGCAAAAGATCTGCCTGATTGATGATGCGGATCGAATGACCATCGGCGCAGCCAATGCCCTACTCAAGACATTGGAGGAGCCTCCGGGTCATAGTCTGTTTATCTTAGTCACCAGTCGGCTCCACGCACTCCCCATCACGATTCGGTCACGTTGCCAAGCCCTTCGCTTTACCTCCCCGGCTCGAACACAAGTGGAAGCCGCACTGATTCTCAAGCGAGAGCTTCCACCCGATGACGCTCGATTTCTGGCGCTGCTGACCGACAGCCGCATCGGAGAGGCACTCACCATGAACGTGGCAGAGGTTCGCGCACGTCAACAGGAGTGCCTGACATTGGTGAAACCCGAATCATTGACCTCCAGCACCACCATCCTATCGGCGTCTGAAACCTTGGCCAAATCAGACCGGGGAGCGGAGACCTTGAGCTGGCTGACGCGATGGATCCGTGACCTTGTGATTGTCCTCGTGGATGGAGATCGCGACCAGATCCTTCATCTCGATCAAGTGCCCCACTTGAAACGATTCGCCGGCCGAGCAGACATTGACCTTCTCCTGACCCTCTTGAACGACATTGAAAAACACGCGCAGCAAGCCACCCGACACTTGAACGTACAAATGGCGATCGAGACAACGTTTCTCCGCCTCCGTGAGGCACTCGGGATTGTCCCGGTCGGAGCCACGACCTAGCCAAACGCGCCGCCAACCTGATATCTTGCCTTGCGTATGTCGACAAGCGGCACATTCTACATCACCACCCCGATTTACTACGTCAATGATGTCCCGCATATCGGACACGCCTATACCACCGTTGCAGCTGACGTCCTGGCGCGCTACTGGCGACTGCGTGGACGCGAGGTCTTCTTTCTCACCGGTCTCGATGAACATGGCCAAAAAGTGCAACAGGCCGCTGCCAAAGCCGGCATTGACCCGCAAATGCACTGCGACAAATTGGCACCACAATTCGAGAACCTCTGGAGGAAGCTAAACATCTCCAACGATGCGTTTATCAGAACGACCGACGCTCAGCATAAGAACGTCGTCCAGCGATACCTTCAAGAGCTGTTCGATAAGCAACTGATTTATAAAGCCGACTACTCTGGCTGGTATTGCACGTTCGATGAGCGGTTCTGGACAGAAAAAGACGTGGCCGACAGCGTTTGTCCGGACTGCAAGCGCCCTGTCGAGAAGCTCAGCGAGCATAATTATTTTTTCAAAATGGGGCAATACCAGGACCAACTCATCGACCATATCAAGAAACACGATCGGTTCATTCGCCCGGAGTCACGGCGGAATGAAGTCCTGGGATTCTTGCAAACCCAGAAACTAAGCGACCTGTCGATCTCCAGACCAAAATCCAGACTTTCCTGGGGCATCGAACTCCCCTTCGATACGGACTATGTCACCTACGTCTGGTTCGACGCGCTGGTCAATTACGTTTCTGCATTGGAATATCTGCCTCGTGAGAAATCAGTTGGCCATGACTTTTGGCCGGCGAATGTCCATCTCGTTGGGAAAGACATTCTCACCACCCATGCCGTCTATTGGTCCACCATGCTGATGGCGCTGAATCTGCCATTGCCCGAAACCATCTTCGCCCATGGCTGGTGGACCGTCGACGGTGAAAAGATGTCCAAGAGTCGTGGCAATGTCGTCGATCCCAACAAGATGGCCGATGAGTTCGGTGTCGATGCGTTTCGCTATTTTTTATTAAGAGAAGTACCCTTCGGACAGGATGGAGATTTCTCGCAGGCCGCAATGGTCACCAGCATCAACGGCGACTTGGCCAACGGCATCGGCAATCTACTCAGCCGCACCCTTACAATGATCGAGCGTTTCACCGACAGAACAATTCCGGCAAGCGGACCGCCTGCGCTACCAGAGCTTGAAGAGAAGATTGCTCGAGCCGCCACACAATTGCCGGCGACATTGGAACATGGCTTCAACGCGCTGGCCTTCCGCGACAATTTGCAAGCGATCGGTGAACTCGTCAGCCTCTGCGACGAATACATCGACAAGGCCGCACCCTGGAAGCTGGCCAAGAATCCGGGAGACGCACCGAAGTTGAAGACGGTCCTCAATCACTCCGCCCAAGCCCTGCGCCTGCTGGCCGTCTCGCTCCATCCTTTTATGCCGCAAACGATGGAACAGCTGGCCCGGCAACTCGGCTACCGCGTCGACTTTTCCAAAACCCTTCCGGCCTCCGCCTATGAGTGGGACAGCCCCGTGGCCGATCTCCCGATTGCCAAGGGCACCCCGCTATTCCCGCGCATTGAAATCGCCGCATCAGATACCGTTGGCATAGACTTAAAAGAAAACGCCAAGATAGAGAAGAAAGAGTCATCGAAACAAGGAGCTAAACCAGTGAGCGACACACTAGCAACCCCGGAACCAACTCCTGCCGCAGCCACCCAGACCTCGACACCGACAGCCCAGGCAACTCCAGCAGCAGCGCCCGCACCGGTCTCACCGCTTCAGATAAGTATCGACGACTTCATGAAAGTTCAGCTTAAAGCGGCGAAGATCCTGTCCGCTGAGCGGGTGCCGAAATCAGAGAAGCTGATCAAGTTGCAAGTGTCTCTAGGCACCGAACAGCGTCAGATTGTGGCCGGCATCGGCAAGAAGTATGATCCGGACGCACTCGTTGGGAAAACGATCGTCATCGTGGCCAACTTGAAACCGGCTAAACTAATGGGTATTGAATCTCAAGGGATGGTACTGGCCGCGGGAGATACGGACGTGCGTGGGCTGCTCACCATCCAAGAAGAAGTGGATCCTGGCACGAAGGTGAAATGACAAGATTCCCCTTCGTCCCAGTGAGGCTCATCACCTTTCTCATCCTGTCTTTTTGCCTCTCCATTTCAGCCCATAGCCAAACCCCTCCCAACATTCCGCTCAATGGCCCTTACCCGACGACTGTGCTCGTCCGGGTGGTTGCACATGGAGCCATGGTGTTAGGTCGCGAAGTTGGTGGGGCTCGAGTCACGATCACCGATATAGCCACCGGCCAGATTCTGGCAACCGGCTTCCAACAGGGCGAAGCAGGCGATCAAAATCAAATCATGCGCACGCCCCACATGATGGAAGAACCGATCTATAGCACGCGTCCTTCCGCCGCATTCACTGCGACGTTACAACTTCAGAAACCAACGCCGGTGGAAATCTCAGCTGAAGGACCTTTGTCCTTCCCTGCTTCAATTCAGAAGACGAGTAAGACCCTTCTCCTGATTCCAGGACAGGATCTAACAGAGGACGGCATCGTATTGCACCTCTATGGATACTTAGTCCAGATCGAGCGGCCCAAGCCTCGTGAAGCCTTGATTGCGAAGGACGATGTGAAACTTCGCGCCTCAGTCAGAACGCTATCCGGTTCGCTGGTTCGTCCACATGGTGACTGGGACTCACGGAAGGTCCGCATTTATGGTGAAGTCTTGATCGGTGCTCTGGTCATCGAGCGACTACAGATGTTTTATGATGAAGGGAGTCGCACCTTCGAAGCACCGTTCTTTGTCCCGTCATTGAAGGAAGTCCCCGAGGGAATCATCTTGCGAGTCATTGCAACCGATCTTGCAACCGGCAACACCGGGATGGATCAAGTCAACTATCCGGTACTGAGCGAACGTCTTTCCTCCCAACCGATTCAGTAGCCAGACATTCCACACAATCCTCCGGCAAGCCTATCTATATTATTCATAAGGGCTCGTGTCTCATCAACCAGCTCAGAGTCCTGATCACCGTTGTAGGACCAATCTGCAGGATCGCATATTTCGTGAGGCATCGCACCTAAATCGTATATCGTTCCAGCTTAAGACGCTTCACCATTCGGCAGGTTCACGGCCCTGACTGTTATCGAATGGCAAACAACACGCGATGGATATTGGCACAGCGACGTGTCGGTAGTTGCAGTAGAAGCGTTCATGAAGAATGTGGGCGAGACTTGCCGCGGTAGGTCGCTCATGCGACACTGTCTCATATGACGGCACTCGCATCATACTCACATCTCCGGTCTCGACTCCAATTGGCCTTAGCCATCAATGCCGTGATCATTGCCGCGGAATTCATCGGTGGCTGGATACTGAATAGCATTGGCCTCATGAGCGATGCCGGCCACAACCTCGTCGACCAGGGATCCCTCTTTCTTGCTCTCTATGCGCATCTCCTCACGGCACGGCCCGCATCAGAGAGTCGAACCTTCGGCTATCACCGAGCCGGGATCATTGCCGCTTTCCTGAACAGTTTCATCCTCTTGTTGACCGCATGTGGTATTGCGCTCGTTGGCATCAAGCGGCTCCTGCAACCGATTCCAGTCGACGGTGGATGGGTGATGGTCATTGCGGCAATCAGTTTCGTCGCCAATCTGGCGATTGCCCTCTTGCTCCAACATGGAGCAAAAGACGATCTCAATATTCGCAGTGCGTTCTGGCACATGTTAGGAGATGCCTGGGTCTCACTCGGGGTGATTGTGAGTGGTGGCGCGATACTCCTGACAGGATTAACGGTCCTGGACCCTCTCGTGAGCCTACTGATCGTCGGAGTCATTCTCCGAGGAGCCTGGCCCATTTTTAAAGAATCGATGGAGGTCTTGCTGGAATCGACACCACCAGGCATCAGCACATCTCATGTGGCTGCAACCATAGAGGCGATCCCCGGCGTCAAGAACGTGCATGACCTACACATCTGGGCGGTCGAGCCTCGGCTGATCATGCTCACCAGTCACGTGATGATCGTACAGCATCACACGACACCGGAGTTGCTCCAGCTGATTCAACACCGCATCACCACAGAGTTCGGCATCAAACATATGACCATCCAACTCGAAACCGAGTGCTGCGATCCCGACGACATACACTGCGACCTCCGAAAGCTGGCAGAGCAACACCACGAGGCCCAGACCTTCGCGCACCATCACTGATCGCTTGCTTCTCTTTCTTAATCAAGCGACTACCCAATATAGATAGGCTTACGAATTATTTTACGATCCTCACTCCACCTGCTGCGAGACCTCTTATCGGCTCCCTAAATTGAAGCCTGACAAACACATGCGTGTTTCTGGTATCCTAGCCCCGCTTCTTCGCCACCGGGACTCACTTCCATAGGCTGAAGACAGCTTGAATCCACGAACCTTACGACCTGTGACTCTCTAAAGGGGGAAAGCAAATGTTTCCCAAATTGATCGGAAAATCTTTCATAGTTATACCCTTGGCGCTGTCCCTGGCGAGCTGCACCGCGCTGAATAATCCTACTGTTCATCCACCTGCACCGAAACTCCTACCCGCGATACCAAACCCACCTTCGCCAGCCCAAGAATCCAGTATCAGCGTTCCGGTCCATGTCGATCTGTCACCGTTTCTTGTTGCTGCCAACGATGACACCATAATCCCGAAGAAATTCGACCATTGGGGGAGCTTCATCAGACATCCCAAGGGCACTGACTACAAATACTATGCTGAGCGAGACGATTTTGCGCTGGCCCCTTCCAGCGCCCACCAAGGCAACAGCTCACAGTCGGGCCTGGCTCTGCGTGATTGGTGGAAAGGGATCGAACTGTCCAGCTCCCACATATTTATCGGCACCGCCCTTCGCTATAAAATTGGAGCTCCTTCGCTTCAGTGTGGCGATGGCAATGACTGGCCACGAAGAGCCACCGTGCACGGGAGTATCGCGACTGAGCTGACTCCGACGTATGGGTTGTCTGCATCGGTCGCCAGCGTAGCCGTGAGCCCCAGTGATCCCTGCCAAATACGAGTTGCGGATCTTGACGTGGCGCAGGAAGTCAGGCAGAGGCTGGCAGACCTCGTTCGAGGAGGACTCAACCGCACGGTCTCCCGTATCAATACACTGACGGTGAAGTCTCAGGTGGAAGATGCCTGGAATACATTGCGCAGCCCTATCAAGTTGGAGCCGGATGCCTGGCTCCAGTTCAATATCGACAAAGTCCGCCACAGTGGCTTTTCGGGAGCCGGCCCCGTGGTCGATGACACGATCCACATTACCGCAAAACCGGTCATCATCTTCGGCCAGGAACCACCAGCTGGAGGTGCAGCCCTTCCACCACTTGATACTCCGCCGACTTCTACCGGATTCCACGGCACCGCCGACACCCAACTCTATGGCTCACTGCCTACAAAACTTGCAAACAGGCTCACTCCAACGGGATTCCACGTCATCACCGACATCCCCTTGGACTATCCGTCACTCTCCAAGAGTCTTACGAACCGGCTCACAGGAAAACGAGTTTCCACGAAAGGGTATTTCATAGTCGTGACTAATGCCGCAGTCTTTGGCAACGGCGGCAACCAAGTGGTGGTACGTGTTGATTTTTCGGGAGACGCAGTCGGTCACGTGTATTTTGTCGGAAAACCAGAAATGAGCTCCCTCACACAGACGGTTTCTATCGGCGGCCTCCGCTATGACATCGAGACAGAAGCGATCTTACAGAAGACGGCCACCTGGCTCGACCTCTCGACGTTTCGAGATCTGATCGCCAGCGAATCCATTCTCGGAGTGACTGCGGCCACGGACCGTGTGCGAGGCCTACTGGCCACCACACTGAATCGAACACTCAGCCCATCCGTCTCGATGCATGGAACCGTAGAGTCGGTCCAAGGCATCGGAGTGTTTGCTGATGTCAATGCATTGCATATCCGCACAATGAGTGATGGAACGCTTGGTCTGGCCGTCACAGATAAGCCGTGATTCATCTCGATCGGGCTCAGCAATCCGCTTGTTCGAGCGGCTGGCTATGGGCTGTAGTCGATCGAGCACAGAAACACCAGCCAAAGGCGACCTGCACCAAGCGCGACCGATCCCACCGTGGTCGAATAGCCATCTTAAAGATCTACCCAAAGATAGTCCGCTAGTCGGCCTTCCTAACAAGATCCACAATCACGATATTGGCATTCGCTCCGATGATGGCACCGTTGCCTTCTAAGCAAGCCCCAAAGCCAACCAGAACGGAATGACATCTGCCTGACAAACCAATATGCATAGTCGGCAATCTCCAGGTGCGGTGATAGAGCGAGATCAAGAATCAATCAATTCATCGAATCCACATAGAGAATGTGGTCGACAACGGCAGGCAGGATGGCTGAGCCTCAGATGTCCTAGAGAATCGCATTTTCTCCTTCCTAATCAGAGTCGTCGTCAGTAGGATAGGTCTATGTCAAACGAGCCAACCGTTCAACGGGATGATGTCGATCGGCTCAGAGCTGGGACGCATTGGGATCCGCACTCGGTGCTTGGCCCCCACGTCATCTTGCTCAACGATCGCCCTCACCTTGCGTTCCGAGCTTGGCAGCCGGGCGTCAAGGAAGTTGCACTCCTCTCCAATTCCGTCTTATGGCGCATGACACGCATTTACGAAGAGGGTCTCTATGAGACGCTGCTTCCGGACACCACGTCCATCCCCGCATACCGACTTCGCATCACACACCTCGACGGTGCTGTCACGGAAATATCCGATCCCTATGCCATTTCTCCGCTGTTGACGGATTTCGACCTGCACCTGTTTGCCGAGGGTACATTGCTCAAAGCCTACGAACACTTCGGTGCCCATATCCGCACCGTCGCAGGCACCTGCGGTGTACACTTTGTGGTCTGGGCTCCAAATGCCGCCCGTGTCAGTGTCATCGGGGACTTCAATGACTGGAATGGGCTCCTCCACCCCATGGCAAACCGTGGAGCGACCGGAGTCTGGGAACTCTTTATTCCAGATCTCGAGGAAGGGACCCTGTACAAATACGAGATTCGATCTAGGGAGCACAGCGCTCTCCTGCTCAAAGCTGACCCCTATGCCTTCGCCAGCGAGCTTCGCCCACGGACAGCCTCAGTGGTGCGCGATGTGTCCACCTACAGGTGGCGGGATGAAATCTGGATGACAATGCGATCGACGAGAGATCCGCTTACGACTCCTCTTTCAATCTATGAAGTACATTTGGGATCGTGGATGCGGGTGCCGGAGGAAAACAATCGGTGGCTGACGTACCACGAACTAGCGGAGAAGCTCATTCCCTATGCCAAGGAGCTTGGTTACACCCACCTCGAGCTGCTCCCGATCACGGAACACCCCTTCGACGGATCATGGGGCTATCAATCAACCGGGTATTTTGCTGCCACCAGTCGATATGGCGAACCACAGGGATTTATGGCATTCGTGGATAGGGCTCACCAAGCCGGGCTTGGCGTCATCATTGACTGGGCGCCGGCGCACTTTCCGGATGACCCTCATGGATTGGCGCTTTTTGATGGGACACATCTCTATGACCACGCCGACCCACGCCTGGGGTACCACCCCGATTGGCATAGCCGGATCTTCAACTACGACCGTGTCGAGGTGCGGACGTTTCTCCTGAACAGTGCCCTCTTCTGGCTGGACAAGTATCACATCGACGGATTACGTGTCGACGCCGTGGCGTCCATGCTCTACCTCGACTATGGACGAAAAGATGGTGAATGGATTCCTAATGAGTTCGGCGGAAAAGAAAATCTTGGCGCGGTCTCACTGCTCAAAGAACTCAACGTCCTCGTCCATCGAGAATTTCCCGGAACCATCACCATTGCAGAAGAATCGACGTCGTGGCCAGGCGTCTCGCGTCCGACCTACACGGGAGGACTCGGGTTTACGTTCAAGTGGAACATGGGATGGATGCACGACATGTTAGCGTTCTTCCAGTACGACCCCGTCTATCGGCGGTTCCATCAGAATCAAATCACGTTTGGCTTGCTCTACGCCTTCAGTGAGAATTTTATCCTTGCCCTCTCTCATGACGAGGTGGTCTACGGCAAACGAACGTTGCTCGACAAGATGCCCGGCGATGTGTGGCAACGCTTTGCCAATCTCCGGCTGCTCTATGGATACATGTACAGCCATCCCGGGAAAAAGATGTTGTTCATGGGCAGCGAGTTCGGGCAGTGGCAGGAATGGAACCATGACACCAGTCTCGATTGGCATCTCTGCGAGCATGAGCCCCATCGCGGGTTACGACGTCTTACCCACGATCTGAATCACCTCTATCGCCAGGAATCTGCGTTACACGAGATCGACTTTGATTGGGATGGATTTCAGTGGATCGACTTCAGCGACTCCAACAACTCCGTCATCGCCTACCTTCGCAAGGCGAGAAAGATGGGTGAAGCGATCGTCTGTGTGTGCAACTTCACGCCCGTACCCCGGTATGGCTATCGCATCGGAGTCCCAGAGGCGGGATGGTATCGGGAACTACTCAACACTGACGGCATCGCCTACGGCGGCAGCAATCTCGGAAACGGTGGAGGGCTGCATGCTGAGCAAACTCCGAGCCATGGGTTCCCCTACTCCCTGACGATGACACTCCCGCCCCTTTCTGCTCTTTGGCTGAAGCGGCAAGGGTAGAAAACCGCCGTCAAAAGCCGAACCTCTTTGAGATCCAGAAACATCTGTACCTCCACGATCGCGGTTCCATTCAGATCTTCGACATCATCTCGCCCAAATGGTTCCTTGACGACAATCTTTGAGCGATACCTGCGGGGAATTCTTCAGTGGGAGCAGAAAGCCGCGGATCCCTGGAGGGATCCGCAATAAATACAGATAGAAGGTGGCGCCCCGAGGAGAGAGTGCCACCCTTAGTGAAAGTTTGGGGTGCTAATGATACCAGGACCGGAAGGGCCCCGAGTCTAAATGCACATACGTCGAATTTCTATATGAACCGACCCCGCCATACTTTAACTCGAGTGCAGCCTCGCGGAGCTTCTTCAGAGGAATACCGGGAATACTGAGATCGATGGCCTGCCCCTGCACATGCAAGCTGTTTCTGGCGGCTTGCTGCCCTGTTCGCACTAAAAGATCGTTGTATTCCGGAGACCGAAATCCTGAGATGATATGGATCTCTTGCTGAGTGCCCAGCTTTTTCTGTACCAGATTGACATGCTCCAGTACCCGCACATCAATCGCACCGATCTCCCCAGTCTTGTGGCAGCGGAGAAGATAATTCACATCATCAAGTGCCGCAAGATCATAGGTGCCGGAGTCGTCTCGATAGGTCACTTCCAAGCGCTCATCGGTCCAGATGTTTACCAATGTCAACCTGCCTTCGGGAAGCTCACGAGCTTGAACGGGCTGCGGACCAACTAACCGCCCACTTAGCAAGAGAGTCCCGACCAGAGAAACCTGAAGAAAGGCTCGACGGGTCCAAGCCCATGTAGACTGATCGGCTCTATTCACGGACGCACCTTCCTACCTAGATGTCCAAAAGTTGAACAACTGAAGACTCAAAGCAGCAGGCTTGTAACAAAAAATAAAAGCTCGGTCAACCAATTATTTCAGCGGACTGATGGCTGAAATCTCCGGAAAACTCGGCAGAGAATGGCTACGAGATCGAATGCCGATGCTCTAACGATATCTCAGTTCCCGGATCAGGAGAGGGAGACTACTGAACTGAATGGCCCTCTGTCACCTGATCCCATTCGCACCTATTGCCTAGTATCGTTTTATTTCTAGACAGTCTCACGCCCCCCAGGTAAGATCGATTCATCAATAAAAGCGAGCACCAATGGCCACTATCTTAGTCATCGATGATGAGCAATCAATCAGAGGGTTGCTCAAAGGCGTTCTGGAAAAAGCCGGGCACCGTGTGCTTGAAGCAGAGGATGGCCGCAAGGGACTCACCCTCTACCAGAAGGAACACGTCGACCTTGTCATTATGGACCTTCTGATGCCGGAGACGGACGGTCTTGAGGCCACGCTTCAGCTCACCCGTGAATACCTTGACGCCAAAGTGATTGCCATTACAGGAGCCCAGGGCGACCACAACTTCCTCAGTGTGGCAAAGCTTTTCGGGGCTCGCCAGGCATTTGAAAAGCCTTTCGATATCAACAAACTGCTTGATGCCGTGAAAGAGGAACTGGCCGCCTAATCCACCATAGACGCTCTCTCCCGTCGGTTAGGATCACTGATTTTCTTCATGATTCGATATCCTGCCAGTTCCGTTGTAAGCTGAACATATTCCTTCCATACCCGACGATCTTACCCACCGTGTATACTTGTGACTCTGAATAGCCGGTCTGATCCGTTAGAATCTGCGACGATGGCCTATGGATATTGAGCCCTCCTCTCCAAATACGTTCCGCACACGATCGACGCTGAAGACCAGGACCATTTGGATCTTACTCGTTATCTTGGCAATTGCGCCTCTCTTCCCATTGAGCAATTTTGTCGGGCACCCACACTGGGGTCAGATCCGCTGGATTCCCTTTCATGATTTCTCTCTATCCTGGAACAAGCTCCTAGACGTCATTGGCAATACGCTATGGTTCGTGGTTTTCGGATACCTTCTTTATTACCAACTGAATAGGAATACACGCTCTGGTTGGAGCTTTGCTATGACAATCGCCATCACGGGGGGCGTTTCACTCTCGGCTGAGCTCTTCCAAGTCTTCTGCCACCACCGCATCTCCTCTATCACGGATGTGATATGCAATGTACTCGGCGCTGGCCTAGGTGGGTATGCTGCTGAGAAGCACCCTGCGACAACTTCAATAGAACCCTGGCTAGCTAGATGGGTGACACCGATTTGCGGTCAACAACGCTTCAATACCACCACTAACACCACTAGCGTTTATAGACAGGAGCTCCCGCGAGAATAGACTCACCCACGTTCATCAGAATCATGCAGGCAGCGCTTTTCGCGCTAAGCCTCGCATCATCGCCGAATCCGCATACCCAACCTCACTGAGAGCGTCCATCAAGTGTACGCCCTTCGAGGAGACCAAGTCCTTTGCCTTCGCATAATTCATCGCACTAAACCGCGCCACGGCCGGTTGACCGTTTACAATCTGGCAGGCCAACACTTCACCATCCACCTCAAGCGTCCCACCCTGCTGAATCAGAGCTTGGGCCTGAGCTACGGGAATGCCATGCAGCTGAGCAAATTCTTGAATCCCCCCGGTCTCAACCAGTCGTCCATCCGGCATGATACAGAGCCGCTTAAAGTGCGGTGACCAGTCCTTTCGAAAATCGATATACTTGATATCCCCACCCTTGGCAACAGCGCGATCCAGCGTCCGGTAATCCAATCCCAAATTTTTCTGCTGAAGTTTCGCCTGTAGCTCACCCGGCAGCGCCTTCCAGAAGACCTCCCAGGCCGCCTCGACGAGTGAAATTGCGCGGGATCGAGTCACCTGCTCGGCTTCGGCAAACTGCACGAGATCCAAGGTCCACGTGTATTTGATCCCCTCCCTCGTTGGATCGATCCGGCAGGCGAATAATCCTCGCGTCAGGATGCCTCCGATATCCGGATAGACATACGTTCCACCGGTCGTCAGTAACATGATCATCGTTTCAAGTGGAACCTCAAAGCTCTCAGACAGGATCTTGGCATGGACCAAAAGATCCTCCTGCTCCGTCATGGCACAGACCGTCACGTTGCCCGGCGCATCAAACTCCGAATAGTCTTCCACGATGTTGTAGAGCACCGTTCGTTTTGGCTTCTCAACTTTCCTCTTGATCTTGAACATCGCCCGTACCTCTTATGTTTCACGTCTCACTTTTTACTTCATCACGCACGAGATGCCCGTACGGCGGCAACACCTGCAATCGTTGATCTTCCACGGGACCACCGACCGTGAAATGATACACCGACTGCATGGCTAAATTTTGGATCCCAATGATCTCATGAACTGGATCATCAAAGAAGCAGCCGATTCCCGTCGCCCGTACCCCGGCGGCTTCCGCTTCCAAATACATGACCTGGCCGAGCAAACCCGCCTCCCAAAATAGCCGTGGATACCACCAAGCACCGCACTCCCGCAAGGTCCCCTCAAACTCAGCCACCATGCCGAAGGAGAAGGCGCTGTCGCCTGCGATATCCTGATGGCAACTGACCTGCACAGCCAGTTTTCTGGCATCGCCTTCAAGCAACCCATAGAAAGGCAGATCTGCTGGACAACCTGGTGCGCGAGACCAGATCAGCTCGGGATTCATGGCTTGTTGAACAAATGATACTTTCCTGCTATCCCGCACAAGACAATACAGCCCAGAGGTGAGCCCATCCACACGATGGACAAATATCAACAGATGAATGACCGGATCATAGGGCCAGGCATCCCACGGCATGGGCCGTTTCAACTGCGAACATTCAGCCAACGGCATGACCCGCTGCATCATCTGAAAGAATGATGAAGCAGCTATCGACGTCTTGCCGTCAAACGACACGGCGCTGCGGCGCTGACGAATGATCTGACCGGCCGTCGGACCGGCGTCACTCGTCGTTCGTGAAGCGCGAAGTGCATCGGATAGGGACCAGAACTGCCCCTGAAGATCAATCGCTGGCGTAGTAGTCTGCTGCTTCCATGAAGCTTCGGCTGCCTCGTCGATGATGTCCCAATGCACGCCATGCTCTTGGCTCAATCGATTTGCCTTTCCATGCCATATCCCACCGACCACATCCTTCATAGTCGCCGCATCAAGAAACAGCGGCACCTCCACACCTTGACGTTTCACGTGTTGAGATGGCCAGATCACCGCCAGACAGTCCGGATGCTCCGGCTCAGCCTCTCCAAAATCTTCCTTACGATCTGTCCCGAGCAGCATCGCGACCGTATCCTGATCCACCCCATCCAGCAGCACCATATTCCAGCCGAGCGTCGCCGCTGCAATCCTTGCAGCACCGATCGCATGTCCGACATCATGATTGCAGTAGCGAAACGCCCGTTCACCATACTTCCAGGCTTCCCGCCAATGCACGGAGGTCAGCCCGAAGAGAAAGGCATTGTGAGGAAAGGCCGCCATGAGTCGAGCCAGAGGATCGGCTTGGAAATCAGCTCTCCGTTCCACTCCATGCTCTTTGGGTGCGTAGTGATACAGCCCCGCTGCCAGATCGAGCCCATGGATCTGCGGCAAAACCACATAACTTTCCGTTGGATGCAAATTGCCGGACGACGGATTACTCCGAAGCGCCCACTCCGATTCGCCGGCTTTCTTCCAGGCTGACAACGCAAGCGCGAATTCAAAGAAACGGGATAAGGTTTTCAGGCTCACAGGCTGACAGGGGATACCAATTCGTTCGTACATCGCGTCATACGTCGGCGATAACGGCTCTTCGTCAGGCTTGAGCAACGGAAGAGGAATGAGTTGAGCCCCATCGAACCGCCGAAATGGATCCGGTTGATTCGCCCAATCGAGGTACCCCAACGAGCGGGCATACCGATTGAAATGATGTTTAGTCTGAACGTGATAGCGAATGACTCGATCAATAGGATCGATTGGAGTAGACCCGCCAGCTGTATTGGGGTTCAGATTCTTGGTATGCATTGTAGCGTTTTGATCAGTCTACAGAGCCCCCTCCGCTAAAGCAAAAAATTATGTGGCGCACACTCATTGACCTCTATTCCTCCATCTCAGTATCCTGCAGCTGACTTATCACCCCCCCGTTGAGGAGGCACGAGATACGATGCGCTTTGATCCCGCCCTTGCCGCCCAGAAAGCTTTTCACGAAGCTGAAGCCGAACTCGGTGCCGATTGGGACACGGCTATTGAACTTGAAGGAACGTTTTCCTCCAATGCGGGAGCAACCGCGCGGGAAGCCTATGAAGGATTGCTCGCCCTTGCACAAAAGTACCCCAATGCCCATTCGTTCCAGGCCTTCTGCGTGTACATCACCTGGCAGCAGGTCACGGAAGAGACGATCGCACGTCACTTCGAGACTGGCATGAAGCTCTGTGAAGCGTACCTCGTATCCCGTGAAGCGCGAACAGACCGAGATGTCGAGCAGATCGAAGAACTATACGGTTCGTTCAGAGCTGGACTGGGTCTGGAGGAACAGGACGAGCTACAAATTGAATATAAACGAGACACACCGAAGGGGGGAGACTGATAAGAGCCAGTGTTGAGTTGTGAGTGCAGAGTTAGAACCCACTGAACTCGAAAAGCTGACTGCTGATAGCTGACCCCTCATGAGCGACAGTCACAAACATCGAGCTCGGATCTTTCTCCATCGCGGCGATCTCGCCCAGGCTCGTGCAGCCTGGGAAGCAGCGGTTGCTGACGACCGGGCGTCAAGCAACTCCCAGGCACTGTCTGCTTCGCTCGGAAACCTTGGTAATACCTGCGCGCTGATGAACGACCTGCTCCGCGCGGAACAGTGTTATCGGGAAGTGCTCCAGATTCAACGGACCGAGGGAAACCTCACCGCCGTCGCTCATACTTTAGTCAATCTCGGCAATCTCCACATCGCCTCAGACCATCCGGATCGTGCACGCCCCTACTACCTCGAAGCCCTGGATCTCATGCGTACGTTACAAGACAGCCGCGGCCTTGGGATTCTCTATACAAACCTTGCCCTCCAAGAAGCCCGCACCAGCCAATGGGCTCAAGCCATCGCGTCATTCAAGCAAGCGCTCGATCATCATCGAATAGTCGGCAACGAAGAAGGGCTCGCCGTGACGTATAGCCAACTCGGCAAATGTTATCTCGACCAAGGTGAGCTCCTCGGAGCTGAACGCTGCCTCAACAACGCCTCGGAACACTACATTAAGCTTGGCAACGAACCGGCTGAGGCTGCAGTTCTTCGCTATTTAGCAACCGTGTATGAGGCACGACGTGACCAAACGTCCGCCCGTCGCTGTCTCGATCGAGTCATAACCTTGGATCAACGCTATGCGCTACCGGAGTTACAGACTGATTTGAGCCACCTCGCCAGATTAAAGCAAGCCGAATAGGATCGCCTCAAGTCCCTCAATCCGTCGATTACTTCGAATCTCCTACGCTTCTGTGAGCTGCTGGACAGCACTCAATCCTCTGCTACCTTAGAACACGTCACATCCGAACGCCTGCTGATTAAGTTTTCCCTCATAGAAGCCGACAGGATAGTGACAAGGAGAAAACATGACTTGGGTTGCCCACATTGCCGCGACGATCATGATCTATCTGATCATGACAGCTCCCATTGCACAGGCCGATGACAGCTCACCCACGATCACGGTTGGCACCCAAGAAGTTGGGATAACGGCCGGCTATATGTTCTCGCACCGACTCACGGAACTACACACAACGAAGCAACATGGCCCAGCCCTGATGCCTTCGTGGATGATTACCTTGACGGACCCGATCGGGGATAGCTGGTACCGAGGACAGATCTCGCTCGGCGCAGAGATGGTCTACCTGGAGTTCCGAGAACCCATTGTGACACATGGCATCGGATTCACGCCAAGGATCAAATACACCTTCGTCGCCTTAGGTCGGCTTCGCCCTTATGCGGAATTCACCGGGGGGCCATTCTGGACGGACCTCGGCGGTCGGATTCGGGAACAGGCCAACGAATTTAACTTCGTCTTATCGGGCGGCGTGGGTGTGTCCTGGTTCATCACACCGCAACTCGCCTTCAACGCCGGCTACCGTTTTCATCACATTTCTAATGCCGGCACGGCATTTCCGAATCTTGGCCTGAACGCGAGTTTGCCTTTCGGTGGGTTTTCTTTTTATTTCTGAGGAGACGGTCATCATGACGAGACATACTACCCGCTGGTCGATCGTGAGTTTCGTCGGAATTCTGTTGTGCGTGAATACCGGCTGCACCAGATCAATCGAGTTGAAGCCTGCTTCCACACATTCGCAGTCGACCGACAGCCGCCTGCTTGCCAGTGATGAGCGCGTCCCTTTGGTCATGGACTCGTTTCATCTGTCACGAAACGGCGCACCACAAAACCCCTCGACTGAAACCGAACGGCGGATTCTCAATAGGGTTCAGGAAACTCGTCTCTTTTCGACCTTGATTCCACTCGGTGCACAATCGGATTCTCTTGGCGAAAAAATTGTGTCCGCACGTATCACGATCGACGAGACCATCGAGCCCCACTCATGGCTATCAGCATTCAAAGGCATCATCCTCGGCGGTTCCATGTTTCTTCTTTCACCCTTCGTCGACTTTGAGTACGACTATGCCGCTAAGGTCGGGCTCGAACTCGAACGCTGGGATGGGCAAGTCAAACGGTACGAAGGTGTCTCATCCGGCACGGTCCAGTACAAATTATTCGGCGCGACACCGGTCATGATCGATGAGCTGAAGGGACACGTGACGGAAGCGTGCCTGACAGAGCTGACGACCCAACTTGTCCGCGACACGACGCTCTATATGGCCAGCAGCGCCCCGACCTCTGCTTCCGGTGTTCGTACAGTGACCGTGAGGGCCAAAAGGCCGTCGACCACCTTCCCTACACGGTCAACTTCTGCAACGACAACGCCTTCCCTCCCATGAAGCATATCTGTACCGTTTCTCTTACCCACGTTCTCATGTAGCTGACCCTGCCACTCTAGTGCTATAGTACCCTCCGGTTTAAAGAGTAGGTACTATGGACATTAATGCGTTTCGTCAGATGGTCGCCAAGAATCCCAAAGGATTCCTCGGCCGCTATGGGCTCGGCAACAAGATCCTTCAAGAAAACGGAAGCCTCGAGGAAGCAGTGGAGCATCTGACGGTCGCCACACAGCTGGATCCGACCCATGTCGCTTCCCATCTGGCCTTAGGACGGACCTTGATCAGACTGGGAAGAAATAACGAGGCCAAGCCTGTGCTCACAGCCGGCATTGAGGCGGTCCTTTCCGGACGCTCAAACGGCGGAAGAGATCTGGTCCCTGAAATGCAAGAATTACTACGCACGCTCACATGACTCTGCCGCGACCACACAGGGAGGAAACCATCCGTGACTCTCGACGATGCCAGGAAACGAATCGACTCAGCTGTTGCACAATATGGCCAGCATGCCGCACCTGCCATTGACTTGGTCATGGCGGAGGTTCGCTCCGATCTCGGAGCCCGCGCCTTCAATGAATTGGTTGAAGAGTTTGACCTTGAGCTGATGTACAACATCGCCCCCATGGAATCGGACCACTCCAATAGTTGAGGACATCCGTCCTCACTGGACGTCTCTCATGACCTGCATACATCCTTTTCTATGCCGCTGATCTGGGCAGCCATCTCTGCGCACGGATTCGGTCACGCGGCCCAGGTGGTGCCGGTACTCAATGCCTTAGGTGGTCTGGTTCCGGACCTCCGAGTACTCCTACGCACGACTGTTCCTGCAACATTCTTTGTCGATCGGCTCAAGATTCCCTGGGAAATCAGTCCCGTCCAACAAGACGTCGGCTGCGTTCAAAATGGACCTATCGCAATCAATGTACCCGCAACGTGGGACGCGCATGATCGATTCCATCGAACCTGGAGTGATAGGCTTCAGACGGAAGTCGACGCCATGCGTACCGCCGACCCAAAGATCGTTCTAGCGGATACGCCGTACCTTGCCCTTGCTGCGGGAAAGGCTGCTGGGATTCCTTCGATCGCACTCGCGAGTCTTACGTGGGACCTGATCCTGTCTGAATACGAAGCTCCTCCCTCAATCGACAGCTTGGCAATTACCCAATCGATTCGACAGGCCTATGGTCACGCCGACGCTGCTCTCCTGATCACACCAGCCCCCCCCATAAAGAGCTTTTCTCAAGGTGTCTCTATCGGACCGATCGCCGAACCAGCCGCATCGGCTCGTGAGCAACTGACCACCACGCTCGCTCTAGCCCCTGACGAGCGAATCGTGCTTGTCGGATTCGGAGGAGTTCCCCTGAACTCGGTTCCTTTCGAAAAATTGGAAGCACTGACTGGCTATCGATTTCTCTTCGACGGAACGGTACCCTCAACAAGCACACGATTCATCTCAACGAGAACTCTTCCATTTTCATTCAGGACATTACTGGCCTCGGTTGATGTCATTATGACCAAACCAGGCTACGGAACTGTGGTCGAAGCCGTCGCCTTACAAGTCCCGACGGTGTACGTTCGTCGATACAACTTCGGAGACGAACAATCCCTCGTGGAGTACCTGCACCGCTACGGGAGAGGGCTTGAGCTGTCCATGGACGACTTCATGAAGGGGCACTGGGCGACAACACTGGAGAGCGCCATCAAGCTCCCCGCGACAACTCCACCTCCAGCACCCAATGGCGCACACGAAGCAGCAGCCATTCTAGTGCCATACTTCCAGCCCAATCGAAGTTGACGGTATGTTTGTCACCCTCACACGCTGACAGCTTCTTCAGAGGACTGCTCGTGTGAGACGTCGCCTTCTCACCCCAACACCGGCCATATCGGCTTTCGCCATGAACACGGTCGGATCGTGTAACAACCCCTCCGCACCGATAGATCCGAGATGGAATAGCCTCCATGGGAATCAACAACTATTCCATTTTCAAGCTTGCGAGAGTCGACATTCTTTTGCGCGTTTTCTTCTTGCCGAGGATTCAGAGTGCTATAGTTGTGACCGGCTGATAGATCGTCGCCCTGCTCCAGATCATTATTATTACTATGGACACTGCCGCTCAGCACGCCGCGTCAACGATTGACCCAAAAGTCGCCATTCAAGCCGGCAAGGGGGACAATCATGCCTTCACCCAACTCTATGATCAATCGAGCACCATCCTCTTCAGCTTGGCGTTGAGGATACTCGGCCGCCGAGAGGACGCTGCTGATATCCTGCAGGAAGTTTACGTCGATATCTGGAAACGAGTTGTTCGCTATGACGTCGGACGTGGCACACCAATTGCCTGGCTTATCACACTCACCCGCAGTCGAGCCATCGATCGACTACGAGCCTCCGACCCTCAACTGCGTCGTCAGACCTTGCCAACAGACGGCACCGAGTCTGCCGCCCTACCTGGCCAATTTGAGAGTCCAGCGGACCAAGCACTTCGGACTGTGATCAGCAAGACACTCGAAGATCTGCCGAAGGCGCACCGACAGGCAATCGAGCTGGCATACTACGAGGGTCTACTTCCAGCGGAGATTGCAACGCGACTCAATCAGCCGCTCGACGCGGTAATCACGCGCCTCAAGCTCGGCATGTCGCAACTGCATAAGTCCCTACACACCTACTGGGAGCAAGATCTTTCGGCATGACACACCAAGATCTCGAAGACACCGTTCCTTTCTATGCGATCGGCGCCCTCGAAAAGACCGAACGGCAAGCCTTGGAGGCCCATCTGCTTTCAGGATGTGTCCCTTGCCGTACCATCTTGAAGGAATATCAGTCGGTCGCGGTGGCGCTTCCCTTTGAACTCACGCTTGTTCCTCCCCCCCGGCATCTAAAGGCAAAGATCATGGGCGCCCGCACCATGCCTCAATCAGCAGAGGCGGCTCTCGATTCACCCGCTAAACCCAGCCTTGAGCCCGGTGAATGGATGAATCACCTGTTCCCACCATCTACAGCCTCCACACAGTCGTTTGGGTGGGTACTCAGTATGGTATTCCTCGTCGCCCTGGGTATCGCGGCGTTCTTGAGTTGGAATTCCTCTCCCCAAGAAGCAACTACTGCAAACAAAGTTTCTGAACTGCAGGCACAAGCGGACGAGGCACATGCCAAACTAGCCACTCTCCAGCAACAACTTAAGGAGCGGGAAGCGTCTCTTGCCCAGACGCAGGAAGAATTACAGCGGCGTCTTGCAGAACTGGTGGAGGTAAAAGATCAATTGATCCAGCGCGAAGCCGAGTTGGATGACCTGAAACGCCACCTCACGCCGCAACGTACAAGACCAACAGTCTTACCTTAAGAGTACCGGGCAACACTCCTTTACGAATTCTCCGCGATCCTGTCCCTCTCTCCAGCTCCTGTGCTAGCATGGAGAGTGACCGTGACAAGCTCTACAACATCTCCATCAATACAACCTGACAGTAGTGATTCCCATTTCATGGGGCTGGCGCTTCAACAGGCTCGACGTGCACCCCTCGTCGGGGAAGTCCCGATTGGCGCCGTGTTGGTGTCTGACAACCATGTGATCGCGGCTGCTCATAACTATCGAGAGATCTCGCAAGATCCAACGGCGCATGCCGAAATCCTGATCATCAGAAAAGCCGCAGAACACTTGAAGACGTGGCGCCTCACCGACACCACACTCTACGTCACGTTGGAACCCTGTCCGATGTGTGCCGGGGCGATTGTGCAAGCACGTATCGCAAAACTTGTGTTTGGCGCCTGGGATCCCAAGGCAGGAGCCTGTGGCTCAATCCTCGATATTCCCTCTGAGCGCCGCTTCAATCATCGAGTACAGGTAGCCGGAGGCCTACGTGCGGAGGAGAGCCGAGGACTCTTGCAGGAGTTTTTCCGAACCAAGCGAGAGACACTTTCCCAACAACGCAGGCTCTCACCGTCCGGCTCCCTAGAAAGGTCTGATTGATATCTCCTCGACTCGGCGATAGCTAGTGAGGATAGTCTGACATTCTGCAATGTATCAGCAGACACGCTGCCATACGCAGCCATGTCGGAGGTGCAAAAGATGAGGCCTTGGGTGCACAGAACGCAGGCAAAAGTTCTCAACTTGTGTGCCATGCCCTTAGTGTGCGTGTGTCTCGCAGGTTGCTCATCGAAAGGACCAGCAACAGAACGGACATCCTCTCAACTTCCTCCGTCAACGCAGATATCGAGCACGGCCGTCTACAGTGAAGACAACTACATGGAAACATGCCGTACGAACGACGTCCCACTTCCGCCTGACTGGAAACGATCTTCCTCGGAATGGGTGAGCCACGGCGATCTCAAGACCATACTACTTACGCCAAACAGTCTGGAACAGACTCCGGTTGACGCAACCTCGTTCGCGAGCGTCTGGTCCTATGCACCAACCCAGGGAAGGGGTGCCTGCATCGCACTCGGGAGGAATGGAGGATCATTTCAAATCATTTGCCAGAGTGCCACGACCGGACATGCCTGTTTTTGGGGGAACGACCCAAGCTCCGCAGAATCAAACTGGACACCTGCGACAACTGATATCCCCATCACCGCCCTTCGCGACCCCGTTCAAGGGTTTGCTCCAGGCACCGTCGGCTGTACCGCGTGTCATCGTGGCAATAATGCTTTTCTCTACGCCCCTGACGATCCTACATGGGCCACGGTATTGAGACCAGACCGGCCTCGCCCAACATTTACCACTCGAGTAGAGCAATCCACACAGCATGGGCAACTCACCTTCGGCTCAACAACCATCACGTACCCTCGTTTTATCCCGGTCGGAGGGAAATCCATGGTTCTAGACAATCCCATGACAACAACAACTGGGTGCTCAGGGTCCTGCCACGAGCTACACATCGAGATGTTAAAAAAGAATTACACTGTGGAGGGATATATCCGAGCTCCGCGGCCTATGGGTCCAAACTGCGCCGCAAACTCACCACCAGATGATCCAGCCATGAACTGCTATCACCGGTAGGAAGTGTTCATGTCAGTCTCTGAAATTGATCTTCGATCAAACGACGAGTACCATAGGTCCATGCAGCCTTCTAACACCCCTTCCCCCAGAAACTGGCGGCTGAGCGCCATCGTCGCACGCTCGGTCGGGATCGTTGCCATCGCACTGGGGTTCGTGATTGGAATGTATGGGCTCGATCATCCTGAATCACACTGGCTTCAGACCGCACTTGGATTGCTGGTAACCGGAATGATCGCCCAAGGCTATGCCCTCTACTGTTCGATCAAACGGATTCAACATCTGAAGTCCTGAGCCAAATTCTTCACACATGCTTTGCAAGTTAGCCAGGCCATGCTTTCGGCTAGTTGGTTCGGACATGGTATACCATCATTAGGGATCTTGTATTGCCGACCAATTTATGATCGGCTGGAATGAGACACCTTCTGCGATATCCTCACCCATCACAAATAACAACTAGGTGATGGGCTACGAGGACTGCAACAGTGAAAGGGAGGCAATTATGCAGCAACAGGCGTTTGCCGAATTCCCATTGAACAATATCGCAAGCCCACCACCCCGGGAACGATTTCTCACCGAGATGAATCGCGTGATACCGTGGGCGGACTTCGTCGCGGCGATTGAGCCCGTCTATCCCGAGGCCGAGGGCCCAGGCTATTCACTATTGACGACCGAGGTCGGTCGACTTCAACCATAATCTGGCGTAGGATTCTCCCCACCCTTTATTCCCTGCCGATCTTCCTGGTGGGTCGTACTAGAAACTGAAGCAACTGGCCATCTGTTGTCTTCGTCATCACGGAAACGGACCCAGACATGGGTTGACGGCGAATCTTCCACTCTCGGTACAAGACAACTCCGGCCACCATTGTTACGAGCCCACCGAGCAGCCACCAGGTCATCATGTGTCCTCCCAGATCGTCAGGCTCAACGCGCTCCTCGCATGTTCATAACTCATGTGGCTGTGGGGTATCCCACAACCACAAGCCTATATCTACGGCGCTGTTGCTTACAACCGGTCACAAGTTACGACCGACAACCTCCTCTTTTTCTATCATAGTCGCATCAAATTGCATAACATCTGATGCAGCGGAACTCTCATTTGGAATGTCGATTATCTCATTACTCTTGCTATTCGAAGACACATCCCTCGGGGAGCAGTACGCACATCACCTGGCCAGTCACATGGATTTCTCTCAACCCGCGTCAATACGGGACCACACATGATATCATTTCATTGAACGCTCGGACACTTCAAGATCTGACGGTTATTGAGAGCCACAGTATCCAGGCGATGTCTTTCAGTGTCAACCACTTCCTATGACAACCCCCTCCCCCGCGTACCGAGGTCGTTCACTCTACCCGATAACCATGTCATCGTATGTGGGGCATCATGTCGACTCCTAAGCCACGCGTCCTGATTCTGGGTGGGGGGTTCGGCGGGATGTATGCCGCGCTGGAATTCGAACGGGCACTTGAGCGAGGTGCAAACCTAGACGTCACCCTCGTCAACCATGACAACTTTTTTCTCTTCACCCCGATGCTCCACGAAGTTGCGGCAAGCGATCTCGATATCACCAACATCGTCAGCCCGATACGAAAATTGCTCCGTCGAGTATCGTTCTTTCATGGCGATATCGAAGCCATCGATCTCGAACATCACCGTGTGGGGGTGTCGCACGGCCATGAGAACCACTGTCATGCCTTGTCGTACGATCATCTTGTACTGGCGCTTGGGTCAACTACGAACTTCTTCAATATCCCCGGCTTAGCTGATCGGGCCTTTACCATGAAATCACTGAGTGATGCGATCGTGCTGCGCAACCATCTCATCGCAAATCTGGAGGAGGCCGACTTTGAGTGCGGCACATCACAACGCACGGGCCTCCTCAATTTCGTCGTGGCAGGCGGCGGCTTCGCTGGGGTAGAAACCATTGCGGCCATGAATGACTTCTTGCGGGAGGCGGTGCGCTTTTTCCCCCATCTTCGTGAAAACATGCTCCGGATCATGCTGGTGAGTTCCGGCCCTGTTATTTTGCCAGAACTAGGGGAGAAACTCGGCACCTACGCACAACGTAAACTCGCTGAGCAGCAGATAGAAATCCACTCGAACTGCAAGGTGACTGCAGTGAAGGATCAAGACGTCACACTGAGTGATGGGACTATGATTACCACGAATACCCTGGTGTGGACTGCCGGCATTAGCCCGCATGCCTTGTTGAACACTCTCCCCTGCGAGAAGACCAAAGGCCGCGTCCTGGTCAACGAGTACCTGGAGGTTCCAGGATGGCCTGGCGTCTGGGCCTTGGGCGACTGTGCGATGGTACCGGACCTGAAAACAGGTGCATTCCATCCTCCCACCGCACAACATGCACTACGCGAGGGACAGGTAGCCGCGCAGAATATCCTTGCAACGGTTCGACAGGGATGGAAGCGACCGTTTGTCTACTCCACGATAGGGCTGCTTGCCCCGATCGGGAAGCGAACCGGTGTTGCAAACATTCTCGGCGTCAATTTTTCCGGCTTCATTGCCTGGTGGCTGTGGCGAACGATCTACTTGCTGAAACTCCCTCGTTTTGAGAAGAAAGTGCTTGTAGCCTTGGATTGGACCCTGGACGTGCTCTTTTCGAAGGATCTAGTCCACTTCCGAACCACTCGCTCTCTTTCCTCGCCACCAGCAACAAAGCCGTAAAAGAAATCGACCGACAACAGGTGGATTCCGCACATCTTGCGTGGGAAGCCTAGCAGGGTGTTGACAAACCCTACGTCCTTCCTCAAACGGGTCGATCCTCACGGTGACTGACCGAATCTAGATCTCCCGCAGGCTGTTCAGAAAGGCCGCAGCGAGCGAAGGGGCGAATCGTACTCCGGCCCGTACGTTGAGCCTCTGAGCGACGTGAGAACGCCGCTGGCAGCCTTTGTCAACAGCCTGTAAGTAGAACGCTGGACGGGCATATCCCAGACAGAGATTATATCCTTCATTTTTCAGGTTCATCTCATTACAATGACTTACCTTCGATCACAAACGAGTATGACCTTAACTCCCGTCCCCTTCTATATCCTCTGCGGCTCGCTTGGGGCCGGTAAAACAACGCTCTTGATGCGATTGCTGGAGCATTGGAAAGACCAGGGCCAACGAGCAGGTGTCCTCATGAACGAGGCTGGCTCGGTCAGTATCGATGGCCCTCGGGCCGGGACGCTTGCCGAGCAGGTCATGAATCTGGCCGGCGGGTGCGTCTGCTGTGATACGAAGGAAGACCTCTCGTGGGGTGTCGCCCAGCTGGTCCGAGATTATGCGTCGGATGTGTTGATTCTAGAATGTTCAGGCCTGGCAGATCCAGCTGAGGTTATTGATGCGGTGACGGACGCCTATACCGCTCGGCTGGCCACACTTGAACGAGTCATCGCCCTTCTCCACCCAATCTCAACGGAAGAAAGTCATTCCAGCGCCTATGTGACCACGCAAGCGATCCGCTGTGCCGACGAACTCATCCTGAACAAGCGAGACCTCTATGTCCCCGGCCACTGGGAAGGATTCCGGGCTGGGATCCTTGAGCAAAACCCCTATGCTCGCCTGTGGGAGACATCACACGCGCGACTGAATATGGCAGATCTGCTATCTCCTCACCCTTCGACGAGACCCGCCACACCAACCAACGTGCACTTCAGCAAATCACATAAGGCTCATCAGCGAATGGCGTATCATCCCATCGCCACCACCGTCCCATTGCCCGGTCCGCTGAACCGCCGGCGATTCCTCACATGGATCAAGACGATCCCCAAGGAACTCGAACGGGCAAAAGGCTATTTCCGATTTGCGAAAGAGCCGGAGCTACAGGAATTTCAATATGCCCTGCCAGGACAGGCCACGATCTCCCCGCTCACCTTGTTGGATGAACCGAAACCAGCGTTGGTACTGATCGGGAGGGGATATGATGTGGACCGTCTACGAGATGCACTCTTAGCGACAGTAGAACACCAACCGGAGACCCTGTAAAGATCAGGACCGGACTCCCGCTTCCTTGACAGCATTGGCAACCGACTCGAACTTCTTCCTGAACCTGGGCCATTGTAACAAGAGCCAGGCCGCGCCTCCGCCCATTACCCCTCCCAGAACCCACCCGCCAAGCACATCCGTCACGTAATGGGCGCCAACATAGACGCGGGCAAATCCAATCAATGTAACAACCGGCCAGGTGATCCAACCAGACGCGGGATAGAGGACCTGTAAGAACGATGCAATGGCCGCAGTATTCGCGGCGTGATTCGATGGAAAACTGAACAACCCCCCACAGCCACTTGGCTCGATCTTCACCGCTTCGGTGAGGGCTCGACAGGGTCTCACCCGTTCAAAAACCCACTTCAGTTGCCCTCCGCAGAAATCAGCCAGCCCGACCGACGCTCCCAAAACCGGCCCTCCCAGGAACGCTTCTCGTCTGTTGATCCAGATCCAATAGGCGATCGCACAGGCACCCGGAAGATAGAGTGTGCTGCGGTTGCCTAGCTGCAGGAAGAAGTAATCGGCAACCGTTGAGTGGCCGGCGAGCCCGTTGATGGCGAGGAAGAGAGTCTCGTCCCAGGTCATAATAGGTCAACAGTCACAAGTCATTGGTCATTGAAAGAAACATTATCAGGACTTTGTTTACTCCTGTCCAATGACCGTTGACTAATGACCAGTGACTGCTCTACCTGGTTCGAAAATGAATGCGGACCGTCAGCTCGCCATCGATCGGATCATCGCCCTTCATTTGGGGATCGAATGTCCACCGTCCGAGGGCCTTGACCCCAGCCGTCGTGAGTTCACGATGCTTGCATGGCTCAAGCACAACGACAGTGACCTTCGCATGCTTGGAAACCAACAGGCGTGCCTTCATCCAATCATCGATCTCTTGCCCATTCAGTGAGGTGGGGATAGCAGGCCAGGGAGTGGACTTGGCCACAGGGCCTAACTGCTGATCTTTATTGAGAGACAATCCATGAACATGGACCTCAGGCAGCTCCAGCACATCTTCTTCGTGATCACTCTCATGCGTGGCCTCGTCACCAACCACAGCGTAAAGCATGGCCGGCCACGCCAAAACAACAGCAAAGAGCAGACTATAAATGGGTCGCATAAGTTCTCATTTTACGCTATCAAGAACCGGATGCTCAAACGGGCCATGCCTTCTCACCCGCCCACCCCCACGTGCCCGCTTCGCCGACTCAGCGAGACGAGCCAAGACGCGCGTGACTCCGAAAGCCCGCAGGCTCCCGCTTAAGACCTCAAAGACTCCTCACCAGATGCCCAACAGAGTCAGCCAGCAAGGCCCCAGGGATCCCGCCGACTGAGGCGTACCCTTGTGGTACATCGCAGGGAGACGGACGACTGAGAACAATGCTGGTGACCATGTTCGGCATCTGGTTAGAAGAACCACTGTCCGCGAAAGAAGAAGGAGCGCGGCATCCCGGCATGAGAGACACCGAGACCAATGCTGCCTTCGCCCTGGTTGATGAAGTACTTTTGATCCAATGCATTCACGATATCAAACCCGACGACAAACTTCTGGCCGTGCCACGGTAAGGGAATGACATGGCTGATCGAAAAGTTATAAATCGTGTAGGTCGGACTATGGCTCGAGTTGGTCTTGGCACCCTCTTCTGCCGTCCGCAATCCCGATGCAAAGAGGACCTGCCCGGTGAAGGTCGTCCTATCGAGCAATAGGTAACTCAGAATCCCTGATGCAGTCAGCGTCTGTTGATGATCGCAGTGGACGCCGCTGCGCGAGTTGATATCGGCAATTTCCTCAAAATGCACCAGATTATGCCCAGACTGCAAGCCATAGCCTTTGCACTGTCCCCAGGCGATGTTGGCACGGCCCGTCAGATTCTCCATGAGCCAGACCTTGAGTGCGGCATCGGCCCCCCTTGTCCATCCCCGTTCAAAGGCAATATAGTTCAGCAAAGGCGTCGTGCCTAACTGGTGGGCATCCGACATATAATTGGCGAGCTTATAATACCCCGTGAGTTGGAGGGTCGCCCAATCCGTCAGAGCATGGACGCTCCCGATTTGGAAGTAATGGGCCCGCTCAGCCCGGGGCTGATTATCGGTGGTGTCCTCAGGGTTCGCCTTGGTTCCCTCCAAATTCAAGCTAGCAAGTGCAAGTCTCTCGAGATTCGGGGGGGTAAAGAGCCGTCCATAGTACGCATGGAAGGCGTGGGCTGGGTTGTATCGGTACGTGACACCGACTCGCGGGCTGATCTGCCCTTCATCACGGAGATACTGCACCGTGTCCGCACGAAGCCCAATGTTGACTGTCCAATGTTCATTGGGTGTCCACTGATCTTGAATCCAGAATTCTTGCCGCCACCCGATGAGCCGGTTGTCGCCACCGGGGGTAATCACCCCTCCGGTCGGATTTCCAACGCCGTCATCCAGAAAGGTAAACAATCTGGTCTTGTTGATCGCTTGGGTCCGATCGACTTGGAACCCAGCCTTGATCAAGTGTTCCTTGCTGTGAACATACGTATAGTCCAAACGCACACCACCGGAATAGCCGGTACGGTCTTGGCTCCCGGCCGAGAAAGGTTCTTCGACCTCTGGCACATAGGCGAGGATATTCAACGGATCTGTTCGAAACGTGGCTCTGGTATGACGAAAATACCCGGCCAAACTGAAAAAGTTTCTGGTGTTGATGTCGCGCCGCCAGACAACATGCCCGTATTGGTTATTCTCTTTCTGATTTTCATCCACCCTTTCCGACGGCACCGGCGTAAACCCTCCGGGCAACAAGCCGAGAATCGTCGGGTTCGCCTCCAGCCCAGGGGACGTCGGGATCTGATATTTCGCGATAGAGTTCAAGAACAAGAAAGTAAAATTGTTATTATTATCCAGCTGATAATCGCCACGGAACATCGTCTGGTTCCGCTCGCTTTGCCCATGAAAGATCGAATGACCAACGGTCGGAGGCTCGATACCCCGATTCGTTGCCGTATGGCTGTTCAAAAAGTAATAGCGGAACTTCTCGCCGATCGTACCTCCATACTCGAAGGACGGATTGATTGTCTTGTTCGACCCGCCGAACATTTGAACGGACCCAAATCCAGGTTTCGTGCCGCTCTTCGTCGTAATGTCGATGAGCGCAGCTGACTTATTACCCACGTTGGCTTCCATTCCACCCAGCACAATGTCGGCCCGTTCCCACGCCCGTGGCGTAATCACATCGGAAAAGGTCGATGAGACTGTATCGGGAATGGGAACTCCGTCGATCCTAAGTTGAAGATTCGCATGGTCCTGCCGGATATGAACCTGTTTGAGCGACCCGTAGGCCGCACCCGGAATGGTCAGCAACACATCGTGCAAGTCATTGTTGTTCCCCCGCGGAAGAGTATCGACTTCCTTCCGGCTGAGCGAATAGGTCTCGCTGGATGCCTTCGTTTGAATAGGCGGCAAGGGTGATACCACCTCCAACGAGACTTCTTTAGTCTTTGAGAGGGTCAAGGTGACAGGTTTCAAGGATTCATCCCCCAACGCCAGTACCACATATTCACTCCGATAGGTCTCCTGTACAGCACTGACGGAATACGTGCCCTCCTCAGGGACAGTCACCTTGAACTCTCCGGCATCATTCGACACCCCAGACGAAATGATATCTCCTTCTTGATTCTTGACTTCGATGACCGCCTGCGGCACCCGCCGAAGGTCCTGATTTTGGACAACCCCTTTGATCGTCTTGGTCGACTCTCGATCCTCAGCGTAGCTGATGGAACACGTTCCACATATGATTGCGGCGACCGTCAATCGAATCGTCCCATTCAACACACGTCTCACGAACGAATACATCATATCCCTCCTCGCTCACAAACCCACTGATGATAAAACAGGAGAGGCAGAACAGCCGTACGCAGACCGCGTGGCCACTCAACCCATCCTGCCTGCTGGATATGCTCGCTCAGCTATACGTGTGGAGGAGCGCGGGAAGGACCAACGAGTGAGAGGACCGCTGAGAGGAGGATAGAATCGGACGGAGGCGCCTGCTGCCAAACAACATCACAGACAGCCAATCGCGGAACGTCCAGATCAACCGACCCGGCAATATGATGCTGTACCCACTGACAGATGTCGGTGTCCGAATGTTCATGGCCATCCGTATCGGCAGCGGCCAATTCATGGTGAACATCCTGAGCCACGGCAAAAGGTGCCAGCCCCAGGATGAGACAAATCATCCCCACCGCCACTCCAAAGCGGAGAAACGGGAAGAGATATCTAAACTTTCTCAAAAACATGGCCGTAGAATAGGCACCCATCAGTCAGAATTGCAAGAACCACCAAGACCGGGCGTCATGATGGCACCTAATCCACTCCCTCGTAACCGATATGGACTTTTCTGCTACGATTCGTTAGTATATTGCCCCCTCAAGGCAAGTTCCTATTGAGAACCGAGCCATAGACTGCATAGCAGACCATGAATAGACCGATCGACAATCAACACGTTATCGAGATTAAAGCGCTGCCCTCTCCCCGCGCCATCAAGACCAAACTCCCGATTACTGATCAGGCTGCGGCGCTCGTCGTGGAAACCAGAGAAGCGATTCGCCGCATTCTTCATGGGCAAGACCGCGACCGGCTTCTGGTCATCGTGGGCCCCTGCTCGATTCATGACCCCAATGCCGCATACGAATATGCCGCTAAGCTGAAACCTGTTGCTGATGCCCTGCGTGACCGACTCCTGATCGTGATGCGGACCTACTTTGAAAAGCCGAGAACCACGGTCGGATGGAAGGGCCTCATCAATGACCCACATCTCGACGGGACCTGCGATATCGCAACGGGAGTGGAGTTAGCGAGGGCCATTCTCCTCAAGATCAATCAATTGGGTCTCCCCTGCGGGACAGAGCTGCTGGATCCGATCAGTCCGCAGTACGTCGCCGATCTCATCAGCTGGGCGGCCATCGGAGCCCGTACGACCGAAAGCCAAACCCATCGAGAAATGGCCAGCGGAGTTTCTATGCCAGTTGGGTTTAAGAACGGCACCGAAGGCAGTCTCCATGTCGCCGTCAATGCCATGACATCCGCCCGCACGTCACATCATTTCGTTGGCATCAATGCCGATGGACAAACAGCCATCATCAGAACCATGGGCAACCCCGATCGCCATATCGTGCTCCGTGGCGGAGGTGGAAAAACCAACTACGAAGCAGAACACGTCGCCAAAGCCGAAGCGGCCGTCGCAGGAGAAGACATTGCCCGTCCCATCATGATCGATTGTTCGCACGACAACTCGAAGAAAGATCACACCCGCCAAGGATTCGTCGCCCAAGAGGTGTTGCGGCAGTTCCGCGAAGGCCGCCAGACCATCATGGGGCTCATGCTCGAAAGCAATTTGAACCCCGGCAAACAGGCCTGGAAGCAAGGCGTGGCCCTTCAGCACGGTGTCTCCATTACCGATGCCTGTCTGGGTTGGGGCGAAACTGAACAATTATTGAACGAGCTCGCCACAGCCATCACACCCAAGCCGGTCTTCTGAGCGCTCTTCTCCCTGATTCCCTCACACAGATATGTCGGTCACGCGATCACCTCGTGGTAGGATATACAAATGTTAATTGATACTCATACTCACTTAGACGACGCCCGCTACAACGACGATCGGGAGGCCATGATCGCCCGGGCGCGAGAGGCTGGTGTTGAGGCGTTCCTCACCATCGGTTGCGATTTGGCCACCAGCCATGCAGCTGTGCAACTCGCCGACCAATTTCCTTTCGTTTATGCCTCAATCGGTGTCCATCCGCACGAGGTCAAACACATCGGTGACGGGTTGTATGATGAGTTTCGCCAGCTCGCGAAAAATAAAAAGGTCGTCGCCTACGGGGAGATCGGATTGGACTATCATTACAACCACTCCTCGCCGAAAGAACAGCGCGAGCGGTTTCGTGAGCAGATTCAGCTCGCCCGCGAACTCAAACTCCCTGTGATTATCCACACGCGGGAAGCGCAGGAAGATACGATCGCGATTTTAAAAGAAGAAAAGGCGTCAGCAATCGGCGGGGTGTTTCACTGCTTCTCCGGAGATGCCTGGCTGGCGAAGGATGCGTTGGATCTTGGATTCTATCTATCCTTCTCGGGCATCCTTACATTCCCAAATGCTGTGATGCTGCGTGACATCGCCAAGAACACGCCTCTAGACCGGGTATTGATCGAAACTGATTGCCCATATCTCACCCCTGTGCCCTACCGGGGCAAACGCAACGAACCGGCGTACGTCTCGCAGGTCGCTCAACAGTTAGCCTCCATCCATGGGTTGCCATTGGACGACGTTGCCGGACAGACAAGCAAGAACGCAAAGCAGTTGTTTAAAATCGCTTGAGGTGTCGGTCACGCTGCCGTTGAGACTTGGGAAGTTTTCTCGGGTTCCCTTTTTTCTCTGGCCCGCGCCGCGCCGGATAGTCTTCGCCTGGATCCAGCTCTTTATGCGGCACACTCCCGCTTGGGAGCGATGATGCCCGGAGTTTGGACGCAAACTCCAGAGCGCCCATGACAAAGGCTCCATGGGCCCTGGCCGCATTCACGATTTCATGGTCCGAGCTGACCACGGCACAGTCAGATCCATAGGCTCGAGCCAGTCGTTGAATGACCTGATCGGCGCGCTCTCCTCGCTTGGAATAGATCACTTGCACTCCGGAACGGTGCTCCCGCTGCTCCGATGGCTGCCCCTGCTGCCACCCATCAAACACGACGGTAATGTGATGGTTTTTGCGATGTCGGTAACTCGCCAAGTCACGCAGCAATTGCTCGCGAGCGGCTTCAAGCTGTCCGGAAAGCGCTCTCCCCCCAGACAGAAGGTTATACCCATCAATAATCAGGTACGTCGGCATGCCTCACGCTACCACAGCCTTCAACCAACCGTCACTGTGGATCTCGTCGATCCAACTCGTGTAGTTCTTGACAAGGCGACGGACATCTGAGAATAGTTTCCCATCATCTACCACTGAGAAGGGGCCACAAGGGTCCATGCAAGAACGAGCGCCCTGGCTGTTTTCACTCAAGCCCCTCACGCTCCTGGTGATCAGTACTCTCTTCTGTCTCTCTTCCCCTCATGAGATGGGTCCTGTAGCCTGGGCAGGGTCATCCGACAAACCCCGGACCCTGTCGATACAGGGATCGAAACAGAGCCACGTCAGGGGGACCCCCGCTTCCCTCGCTCCCGTGACCATCCGTAATGTCCGCGCGACGACCAGTCCTGAGAAGATCAGGCTCGTTCTAGATCTTGATCGTCATGCCACCGTGATCGAACAGCGGGCAGTCGATGCGAGCCAGGTGGTCATTGCCCTTCCTGATGCCTGGCTCAGCCAAGCCGCACAGAGCAGGACCCTGGACGGAACGATCCCTTCGCCCTTCATGGTCACCCAAATCACGCCTCAGGCGGTGGCCGTCTCCCTGCCAAGAACCTCATTCCAATCGTATAGGCAGTTCCTTTTATCCGATCCTCCACGCTTGGTCATTGATGTCACCCTTCCCCTGCCCCTGGAACAAGGCCTGAGCCCTGCCAGTGTCCCTCCAGAGGCTCCCAAACGTATGATCTCGACAGCTGTTCAGTCTTTTTCCACACGAACAAAGGGTTACACCACCATTGTGATCGATCCAGGCCATGGGGGGAAAGATCCGGGTGCACGGGGGGCTCGAAAAACCGAGGAGAAAGATATTACGCTCAAGGTCGGGCTCCAGCTCCGCAAACTCCTGAGCAAGCAACCCGGGGTGCGGGTGTTGATGACCCGAGACCATGATGTCTTTGTAGAATTGGAGGAACGGGCTCGATTCGCAAATAGCCACGAAGCTGACCTGTTTGTCTCCATCCATGTCAATTCCCATCCCTCCCGCACCGTCAAAGGCATAGAAATCTATCACTTTGGAGAGGCCAAGGATCAACGCGCGCTCGAGGTGGCGGCACGGGAAAACGGAACTCCCATCAGCAACACCGGCGTCGGGTGGGAATACCTGGTGGCCGATCTCCTCACGACGAAGAAGATTGAAGAATCACTTGAGCTCGCGTGGAATGCCAAAGCCGCCATGGTGGCTCAGATGAACGGCCACTATGACATTGACGATCATGGCGTCAAGACCGCCCCCTTCTATGTTTTGAGATTCACGAGCATGCCCAGTATTCTCGCCGAAATTGCCTATATTTCGAATCCTTCAGAAGAAGAGCTGCTCCATAAACCGGTGTTCGTCCAGGATGTGGCCCAATCGCTCTACCAGGGTATCGTCGCCTTCCTCTCTGCAGGCAAGTCTGATATACGCTAAGGTCATCCCGATCAAACGTTTTCTTCACTCCTGGTCAGAACATGTCCACCATAAAGCTCACGCTCGAATATGACGGCACCGCCTATGCCGGCTGGCAACGTCAGCCCGACCAGCCGACCATTCAGTCGGCCATTGAAACTGCCATTTTCGGTGTCACCCAGATCACTGTGCCGGTCATCGGTGCCGGACGGACGGATTCTGGCGTCCATGCCTTGGGCCAGGTTGCCAGCTTCCGCATCAATCGCGATATGACTCCACGCGAATGGACGAGAGCCTTGAATGCGCACCTTCCAGAAAACATCGTGGTCAGATCGGTTGAGCTCATGCCGGACTCATTCCATGCAAGGCATTCGGCCAAAGGTAAGTTGTATGAATACCGCATTCTCAATCGACCCGAGCGGGCAGCCGTTGAGCGAAACTATTGCTGGCATGTTCATCGAACGCTTAACGACACAGCGATAAGTACCGCCGGAATCACCTTGATCGGGTCACATGACTTTTCCTCTTTCCAGACCCAGCCCACGGACAACGATGATCCCATCTGCCATCTCCAGCGATTCACGCTGCTCCGTGAAGGCGATCAGCTAAGGATTGCATTTTATGCCGACCGATTCCTCAAGCAGATGATCCGCTCGATTGTCGGCACTCTTCTGGAAGTCGGCCTAGGCAAGCGATCACCCGACAGTCTGACAACCATCCTGAAAGCCCGTGACCGTTCTGCTGCAGGGAAAACAGCTCCACCGCGGGGACTGTTTCTCGTGCGAGTGGATTATGATTGAGACAGTTTTGACACAGACCGTACAAATCTGTGGACAGAGGACGAAGAAGCCATCCGAGGAAAAGAACGATTACACCTTACCGTAAAATCATCTTCGGCAGAGAGACGCTCCAAGAAATTTTGGGTTAGGGTCATCTCAAATCTGCACCTCCGGCAGAGTATTACACTCCTCGCCTACACTTTTGGATTACCTACCCAGCAGTATGCAGGAAATCCATAAAAGCGTTCTTGTTCTGGATAGGAGTTGTTTCTGGACGCCCCAAATCTTTCCGCGCCCCACACCGAACCTGGATCTCCAAGAGGCTTGGACCTGGAAATTCTTTGATCTCCTGAAGGCACGACCTCAACTCAGATTCTGTCCGAGCTCTGGCCACTCGTGCGTACCCAGCCGCGCGCACGATACCCAAGACATCGATGCCCAGCGCAACAGTCGGTTGCCCCCCCACCGAATCATGGGCCCCATTGTTCAACACAATATGCTTATAATTGCTCGGCTTCAGTGTTCCTACCAGCGCCACCCCTCCCATATGCATCAGGAGCGCGCCATCTCCATCGAGGCAGTACACAGAGCGTTCTGGTTTTTGGAGTGCAATACCAAGTGCAATTTGAGAGGCGTGCCCCATCCCCCCCACCGTCAGGAAATCCCGTTGATGGCCAACACCCCTCTTGGTCCGGTACTCATACACTTCCCGAGACGGCATGCCAGTAGTTGACACAAGCACGTCTCGCTCTTCCAGAACATCAATCACAAATTGAATTGCCTCTTCGCGAGACAGTGGAAAGTCCGTCTGTTGGAGCGCAGGTGCCGCATACGCAGCAAAGGCACCTTTCTTGATCACCAACGCGAAGGGGCCGCCAGTCTTTCGGACCTGTGCCACCGCATCCTTCACGATAGGCTCTGCGTGATCGACATCAGTGCCCAGCACGGAATAGGGAATCTCCATGGCCTCAAGCATAGGAACCATCACTCGTCCTTGCTTCTTATGTTGAGGTTCATCGTGCACCCCTGGCTCACCGCGCCACCCAATAACAAGGAGCATCGGAACGGAATAGACATCCTCATCAACCAGTGATAGAAGCGGATTGACGACGTTGCCCAACCCCGAGTTTTGCAAGTAGACGAGCGGGATTTTCCGTGTCGCGAGGTGATATCCAATCGCCAGAGCCACGGCTCCACCTTCATTAGCAGCGATGATATGCTCTCCCGGCCGACTCGTATGAGCCATGCAGGAACAGAGTTCCTTGAGGAGGGAATCCGGCACTCCCGTGAAAAGCTCAACGCCATTCTCCTTCAGGCAATCAACAAATTCTTGTGGACTCAGCATGCACGATTCTCCATGTCGAACGATCGTTCAGAAATGTTATCGCAAGGCAAATTTAAGTGAGCAATGGTGACGTCTGAACCGGAAAACACTGCGGGCGGAGCAACGCATGCATGGCCGATCAGAAGTTCCCTGCCTGAATCACATCATCGAGACTATTGATATCGAGCCAATGCCCCACGGTATACAACACGCGAATTGGTTCTTGCCGATTCAGTAGTTCCTGTAGGAGGTGAGGGATCCCGGCTTTTCGATTGGCAGGGTCGGCCATCATCGTCGTGAGGATCGTCTGAAGCTTGGCACTTCCAGTTGGAGACACCTTCAGAAACCCCATCCAGACCCCATGGGTGTGTCCTCTTGACACCATATTCCCTAACTGCTTGAGATAGATTTTCGTATTAAAGGCCTTCTTCGAGTTCGGCAGCGAGCATTCGGCAAAGCCCCCCAAACGATCGTAACTGCCCTGGCTCTGCCAGTCGCTGTCGACGAAGACCACAAAGTCCTCATTTTCCTGGCACAAGGCCTGCGGAATATACTTATTAAACAGCACGTCGCCATACGAAATGATCAGATCCCTCGTCAGGCCTTTGCGTGCGACTAACGCTTTATGCAGAGAATCCAACTCGCCAGTCTCGGCAAAGTCATTGTTATCGAGATAGGTGAGATTGGGCAACGTCACCGCCTCCTTCTTATAGCCACGGACAACCGTAATATCCTTGATCCCCACCGCGTTGTACGCATCCACAATATGAGCAAGGATCGGCGTCCCTTGAATCTTCACCATCGTCTTCGGCTGATGCTCGGTCAGCTCACGAAGTTCCTCGCCACGAGAAGCCGCCAATACGATGGCGGAGGTATCTTCGGCACCTCGGGGGAGATACCGATCTTCTGCATCTTGCAGTTCTGCGGCATTTTGCAACCTGAAGATTTCTGAGACCGAGGCAACCTTGTCTTCGATGGAGAGCAGGTGTTGCTGCTCCTTCAACGTCCGCGCAGTTTTCTGCATAGCAGCCACGGCAGAACGCAACAGGTGATTGGCCCAAATGACGATCGCAAAGCCATGCTGCCGAAACACCTCAGTCGGGGTCGCATAATACTTCGTCGGCACAATCACGACGGGGCACCGATTTCCCCACTCCTGCTTGAATGAAAGAATCTCATCCGGCACCGACAGCGCGCTATGAATGAGAATGCCATCTGCGCCCGCTTGGCGATAGGCCTCGGCCCGGCGCAGCGCTTCCGCCAATCCCCACCCGCAGATAAAGGCTTCCACTCGGGCGATAATGCTAAAGTCCGGATCGGTCTGTGCGTCCTTACCCGCCTTGATCTTGCCGCAGAACTCTTGCATGTCCGCCATTGGCTGGGCATCCCCTTTGATAAAACTGTTTGTCTTGGGGAACAACTTGTCCTCGATACATACGGCAGCAATACGCCGTTGCTCCAGCTTGCGGACCAGCCGCTGCATGTTATTGAAATTGCCGTATCCCGTATCACCATCGAGCAGGATCGGAATCGTGGTCGCATCGGACATGAACTCCAAATTGTCCAACACCTGGGTCCAACTGGCCTCATTGTTATCCCGAACTCCAAATTGCGCCGAGATGGAAAGACCACTAGCCCAGATACCCTTGAAGCCTGCTTCTTGAACGATCTTTGCGCTGAGGCCGTTATGCGCTTCACAGATGAATTCCAGCTGGTCCGACAAGAGGAGTTTCCGGAACTGATGCGCTGGCGTGACACTTGGGGTTGAACTCATAGCCGACCTTTCCTCTTCCCGTCGAAGCAATCCAAAGCCAGAATGGGCTGATGGAACCGTAGTATATCTCTTGGGCGCACAGCATATCCTTTTCCCAAGAAGAAATCACCCGTCACCCCTTCTCCACAATACCAATTCACCTCGTCATCACGAGGGACCAGGCTCCGTCTACTGTTCGTGAGCCACCAACTCGAAGTTTCACGCCTCACGCGACAGCGTTCTAGCCTATGACACGTACGTATTTATCTGTTATGATGCAACCCAGTCGGTCACTTCACCTCTTATTAAAGGAGCCTCAACATGCAGCGAGTTCTACGCGCCATCACATTGACGTTTTTCGCGCTCAGCCTCGGCGTCACACCATTCGCAGTGGCCGCACCTGAGCAACAGAATAAGATGAAAGCCTGCAATGAACAGGCAAATGCAAAAGGATTTGGTGAAGGGAAAGGCGATGAGCGTAAAGCGTTTATGAAGGAATGCCTTTCCGCCAAATCGGGGAAAGGTGGAGGCGGCAAGGACACTCAGCAGAATAAAATGAAGGCGTGTAATAAAGAGGCGGGTGAAAAGCAGCTGAAGGGTGATGAGCGGAAGAAGTTTATGAGTGACTGTCTGTCTGCATGACCGTGTTACTCCGGCGCGGCATGATGCCGCGCCGAACTGACTTCGTCAGCAGGCTGATGGGCAATGCGAACGACTAATGACGGTTCGGCTCGTCGCGATTTTCGAGTTTCTTCCGAAGCTCAATCAGTTCCTGTTCAAGCGCTAGGAAGCGGTCACTGATGGGATCAGGCAAATCGACTTGATCCATCGTGGCATCAGGCAGGCGCTCACCCTGGGATTTGATGACGCGGCCAGGAACACCGATCACCGTGGAATTGGCCGCGACATTCTTCAATACGACAGAATTAGCCCCGATCTTCACATTGTCGCCAATCGTAATCCCACCGAGAATTTTTGCCCCGGCGCCTACCACCACGTGATTCCCGAGCGTCGGATGCCGCTTACCACGCTCTTTCCCGGTTCCTCCTAACGTCACGCCCTGAAAAAGGGTCACGTAGTCGCCAATCTCAGCAGTCTCTCCGATCACCACCCCCATGCCATGGTCGATGAAAAACCCCGTCCCGATCTTGGCTGACGGATGGATCTCCACACCGGTGAGCCAACGGGCCAGCTGAGAAATCGCTCGCGGGAAGAAGGGCACTCCCATCGACTTCAGCCGATGAGAAATACGATACGCAAGCAACGCATGAAAACCTGCGTACGTGAGAATGACCTCCAGTTTGCTGGTCGCAGCCGGATCTCGATCGAAAACGGCTTGGAGGTCTTGCTTGATGTGCGCCAACATCAGCGATATACCCTAGGCGTTAAACTGGCTCAATCAAACAGACGGCGTGGGCGATCATCCCTTCTTCATGTCCCACGGCGTCCAACCCTTCTCCACTCTTAACCTTGACATTCACTAATTCAGGAGTAATACCGGCCGTTGCTGCGATGGTCTTCTGCATGGCCGAGAGGTACGGACCAAGCCTGGGCGCTTGAGCCACAATCACAGTATCAATATTACCTACTCGATAGCCTTTCACATTCAGCTTCGACATGACATCTTCCAATAACTTGAGGCTCGAGATGCCTTTGTACTTGGGATCTGAACTGGGGTAATGCCGCCCCAGATCTCCCTCTCCCATTGCTCCCAATAAGGCGTCACAGACAGCATGAACCAGTACATCGGAGTCAGAGTGGCCAAGTAATCCCTTACTGTGCGGGATCTCGACTCCGCCAAGAATCAGTTTACGCCCAGGCCCCAATGGATGGACATCATACCCATACCCGATACGCATACTTTTCCTTTTCCCAGTGGTCACAGCTCACTCATCAACAGTTAAAAAGTTCGAAAGGGAGACGTTGTAAAGTTGGAATTCATACAAATGCATTCCCAAAGCACTTTCCACCTGTTAACTTTCACGCATTTGTGTTTGCTTTCCTCGACGCCAAAATCGCCTCGCCAATCACCATGTCTTCAGGCCTTGTCACCTTGATATTCTCCCCGCTCCCTTCCACCACCACGACCGAATGCCCAGCCCACTCGAATAAAAATGCGTCATCGGTTGCATGCACTCCTTCCGCATGAGCTTTGCGATGGACGTTCAACAATGGCTCCCGTCGAAACGCCTGTGGTGTTTGAGCCAGCCAAAGCGGTTGCCGATCAACGGTTCGTTCGATCCGATGGTCCGTTCCAACCTGCTTGACGGTATCACGCATCGGCAGCGCGATGATCGCCCCACCCTCTCGGCCTGCAGCCTCAACCACATCAGCCACCATCTGCTCCGTCAGAAACGGACGTACCGCATCGTGCACGACAACAATCTGTGCCTCCTCCGGCACATGTTCCAGGGCATGCCGAACTGAATCCTGGCGTTCGCTTCCTCCTGCCACTACCCGTCTGATTTTTGAAAATCCAAATCGGACAGCGAGATCATTGAGGCAATAATCGAGATCAGCCTGCGGCACAGCCAAGATGATCTGGTCGATGACGGGAGAGCGCTGAAGAACTCGAAGCGAGTGCACGACCAACGGCTCACCGCCCAACGCCAAAAACTGCTTGGGAACGGCGCCACCCATGCGAAGACCTCGTCCTGCGGCAGGGACGACGGCCACAGTACAAGTATTCACAAAACGAGGCTCAACGGATGATTCTCTTCATTGCGGACAACTCGATGATCACTATCGGCGACCTGTTAGAAAATTCACAAGGTGGAAAGTCCAGATAGGAACTGTTTAACCTTCTAACCTTTCCACTTTCCAACTGCCTCATGGACGAAGCGTCAGATAAATCGTCCGTCCCTGCCGTTTGAGCAAAAGCAACACCGCCTGATCCTTCGGCAGCTTGTTGGCAATCCGCTCAAATACTTTTACCGAGGTGACTGCTTGGCGATTGACCTCGAGCACGATATCACCTTCACGAACCCCCATCTCCTCAGCAGTACTACCGACCTTGACCCGTACGATCACGACACCGCGCTCGCCGGACTTCAATCCATAGCGACTTGTCAACTCTTCGTTCAGGTCACGCACATCAAGACTGGACAAGATCCCGATCGGCGTCGCTGAGTCCCCCCCGTCTTCCTCACCGCTTTGCGTCATCGACTTGGGTTGCTCGACAATGGTGAGATCGATGGTCTTGGCCTTCTTGTCCCTGATAATCTTGACGACCACCTTTTTCCCAACCGGCGTCTGTGCCACGGCATTACGCAGATGCGTCGGAGAATCCATCGGTTTCCCGTCATACTCAACGATCACATCGGCTCGCTCGAAGCCGGCCTTCTTGGCCGGGCTATCATCCATGACATCGCTGACGAGCACACCCTTTGTTTCAGTGATGCCAAACTGTGACGCCAATTCCGGCGTCAATTCCTGAATCGAAACTCCCAGCCACCCACGCACGACTTTTCCAGTCTGGACCAGTTGCCCCATAATCGATTGCGCCATATTGCTCGGCACGGCAAATCCGATCCCCATATTGCCACCGCTCTGACTGAATATCGCGGTGTTGATCCCTACCAGTTCACCCCGGACATTAACCAAGGCTCCCCCGGAATTGCCTGGATTAATGGCAGCATCGGTTTGGATAAAATCTTCATACTCAGCAATACCGGCTGCTCGCCCGAGTGCACTGACTATCCCCAGGGTGACAGTCTGCGTCAGTCCGAACGGATTACCGACAGCCAGGACAAACTCTCCCACTTCCAACTTATCCGAATCGGCCCATGGCACGCTCGGAAGCCCCGTAGCTTCGATCTTCACGACCGCCACATCCGTCTTGGGGTCGGTGCCGATCAACTTCGCTTTGAACTCACGCTTGTCCGACAAGGTCACGCGGATCTCATCCGCCTTGCCGACGACATGATTATTAGTAATGATCAACCCACTCGATTCCACAATCACGCCCGACCCCAATCCTCGTTCTTTCTTTTCCTTGGGATGTTCGAACTTTCGAAAAAACTCGTCACCAAAAAACTTTCGAAACAGCGGATCGTCGAACGGGGTCGCGCCTGAACCTTCCCCACGGCCGCTCTTGGTCGCATAGATATTCACCACCGCCGGCTTCACCGACCTCGCAATATCGACGAATGTTTGGTTGCCCCCGCCCAGGATGGGCTGCGGAGCCGTCGAGACTGGTCTGACGACAGGAGGAGGCGACGGTGGTGCAACAGACGATGCATCTGGCACAGCATGGCCATTCGACAACCACCCAAGGTCCGAGGCCACGACAAATCCGATGATTATTCCAGCCGTCAGCAAAGCCGCTGTGACAACCCAGTTTTTCTTCCCTTGTGGGGGCTTCGGACTCGACTCGAATTGATTCATAGTATGCATTCGCTTTTATCCATGACCGTAGGAGCGCTCACTGAATCGCGCCGCTGTAAATCCCCATGATCGTCTGGAGAAACTTGGTGGCCTCCGCCTTCGGTCTCTGGAAGGAATTCCGTCCGATAATGCTGCCAAACCCTCCCCCATCCCGAATCCCACGAGCTTCCTCAAACACATTCTTATCTTCGCTCTTCGCTCCACCGGAGAAGATGACGATCCGCCGTCCGTCGAATGAACTCTGGACCACATGTTTGACTCGTTCTGCCAACGTCTTAATCGAAATCTGCGTGGACTCGTACACTTTCTTTGCGGCAGCCTGTTCCAAGTGCGCGGTCGGCAACTTCACCTTAATAATGTGTGCGCCCAATTGTGCCGCGATCTGTGCCGCATAGGCCACGACATCCATCGCGGTCTCACCTTCCTTACTCAGAGCAGATCCTCGAGGATAGGACCACACCACGACTGCCAGCCCACAGGCCTTTGCCTCCTCAGCAATGGCCTGTAGCTGTTCATACATCGCGTTGCAATGGGCGGACCCAGGATAAATCGTGAACCCGACAGCCGAACACCCTAATCGCAAGGCATCGTTCACACTACCTGTGACTGACGGCAACGGATCCTTGTCATCATGCAAGACATCATGATTATTGAGCTTGAGAATGAGAGGAATCTGCCCCGCAAACTCACTGGCTCCTGCTTCTAAAAACCCGAGCGGTGCCGCATAAGCATTGCAGCCGGCATCAATGGCGAGTTGAAAGTGATAGTGTGGGTTGTACCCGGATGGATTCGGCGCAAAACTCCGAGCCGGACCATGCTCGAATCCCTGATCAACCGGGAGAATGACCAACTTGCCGGTCCCAGCCAATTTCCCGGAACGCAGCATGCGGGCAATATTCGTCTTCGTCCCGGCATTGTCGCTACCATACCAACTGAGAATCTCTTGCACCCGATCTCCCATAATTCCCTCCAGACTACTCCCACATGTCAACACGATGCGTGGCTATGCTGTCCCTTGAATGTACGCCTCAGCCTGCTCGACATCGAGAGGACTCCCGATAATCAACGGTACACGCTGATGTAACTTCCTGGCTTCCACATCTAGAATTTTCGTCGTGCCCGTTGAGGCCTTTCCTCCAGCTTGCTCAATCACAAACGCCAACGGGTTTGCTTCATACAGCAGCCGCAGCTTTCCTTCCGGCTTGTCGACTTCCCCTGGATAGAGATAGATACCTCCTCCAAGCAACAATCGATGCACATCAGCCACCAGGCAGCCGGAATACCTCGCACTATAGGGGCGCCCCGTCGCCTTATCAGTGACCTTAAGCGAATCGAAGTACTTCCTTATTCCATCAGACCACTTATTATAATTCCCTTCATTGGCGGCATAGACCTTGCCTTTTTCAGGAATCCTCATCCGCTCGTGCGATAACAAATACTCTCCGATGTCAGGATCAAGCGTGAACCCATAGACGCCTTGCCCGACGGTGTACACCAACATCGTGCTCGATCCATACAGGAGATACCCGGCCGCGACTTGTTCGGTCCCTCGGCGGATCAAATCCGCTTCTGTCGGCAATCGATCCGTTCGCCCATACTTGAGCACGGAAAAAATGGCCCCGAGCGGCATGTTATTGTCCGTATTGGATGAGCCGTCCAGCGGATCGAAGAGCAGCATGTACTTGCCATTTGGCCAATTATTCGGCAGCAAGATCGGCTTTTCCATTTCTTCCGAAGCCAGGGCACAAACATGCTCGCTGGCTTGAAAAACTCTGACAAAGTCATCGTTCGCGATGGCATCCAGCTTCTTAACGGTCTCTCCCTGGACATTGGTCTCCCCGGTCGTCCCGAGAATATTGATCAACCCTGCACGCCGAAGATCGTGGGAGATGAGCTTGCCGACCAGGCCAATTTGGGTCAACAAACTGGAAAACTCTCCAGTTGCACCCGGATAGGACGCCTGACTCCGAATGATAAACTGGCTTAATGTGGTGGGAAATTGTCTCATGCTGCGGCTCAGTATAACGGGTTTATCCTGCGTGGACAACAACCTCCTGTTCAAAACCCCGGCTTCACACTACTGACTCCCGACCAACCATCAACGAGGTCAGCGACAATGGCACCAAGTACGACTTTCGCTTTCATGCGGACTGGGGTCTTTCGCTCATCATTGGTGACCCAGACATGAATATCCCCTTTATTCATGAAAAGACCATGGAACGGCATGATCACCCGCACTCGGACCGTCTCCGCTTTCCCCCAGCCTCCTTCCAAAGTCTCGATTCCTTCGACTCGGACTTCCACTGGGCGGTTTTTCTTATCATGATACACATTCATCTTGAGTGAGGCTCCCGGCTTGGGTGGCAAGACCGCGCGGGTGTAGTACAGGCAGGATATGATGTCGTGGGTCCCGGCTGGAATGGATACGGACTCGGTCATCCCTCCTCTCACGGCAGTGACCGTCCCTTCCTTCTGGTGGAACGTGTATTCGATATCCTCTTTCTTTTTTCCTTCGCGCCGCCGAAAGGTCAGATGTTCCGGCGTGAGCGTCTCTAGATCCAATTCCGACTCCACTCGATTATCAACCGGAAAGAACTTCGTGATGATCGGTGTAGACTGCGCCGTCCCGATCAGCCTGGCGAGGGAAGCGGTCCCTCCTCTCTCCTCCGTAGGAGCCACTTCCATCACGGCGATGGCAGCAGTCAGGTTGAGCCAGGACACTTCGTAGGTCAGCCGTTCTCCGACCGTGAAGGGACGGGTTATTTCGCCCACTCCTTCAGCGGTGTTTGTTCCAAGGGGAACCAGGAGGGTCAACGCAACAGTCCCTATGGCGGCAGGACGACCGATGCTGGCACGGAGGCGAGCAAGACCAATCCACGTGGCGACGGATGCTAGCACGCGAGCGCTCGTTTGGCCTCCCTCAGCTCTTCCTCAATCAGCGCTCGAATCGCATTGAGTTGGTCGGAAGAGGTCGCTTCAAATCTCAGCACTAAAGCCGGTTGAGTATTGGACGCCCTGATAAGGCCCCATCCATCATCGAATATGGCACGGACTCCGTCGATCGTGATCAGATTTCTCAGTGCCAGCTTCTTCGGGCCAAGGCCCTGTTCGGTCTTCAGATATTCCGTGAACCTCTTGCGAACCCGCTCGACTACCTCAAACTTGGCGGTATCTGGAAGATCCACTCGTATCTCAGGCGTGACGACAGACTGGGGCAAATCCGACACTAACGCCGACAGCGGCTGCTGAGCTTTTGCCAAGATTTCCACGAGCCGACAGGACGCATACACAGCATCGTCATACCCGAAATACCGATCTGCAAAAAACATGTGCCCGGACATTTCCCCGGCCAACACTGCCGCCTCTTCTTTCATTTTTGTTTTGATCAAGGAATGTCCGGTCTTCCACATCACAGCACGTCCACCACGCTTGGCAACGTCATCGTAGAGGCATTGGGACGCTTTAACCTCCGAGATGATCGTACTCCCCGGCTTCTCGGCCAGAATATCTCGAGCGTACACCACCAGGAGACGATCTCCCCAGAGCACCTGCCCCTGCTCATCCACTGCCCCGATTCGGTCTGCATCTCCATCATAGCCGATTCCGACATCAGCTCGATGCTCCTTCACTGCTTGCATCAAGTCAGACAGGTTCTCCAACACCGTAGGATCCGGATGATGGTTGGGGAAACGCCCGTCCAAGTCGCAATACAATCCCGTGACCTTGCACCCCAGCAATTCAAGCGCTTGTTTGGCAACAAGGGATGCAGCGCCGTTCCCGCAATCAATCACGACATGCAACTGTTTAGCCTTGACATGAGGAAAGCTTTTCTTGATGTACGCCAAATAGTCAGGGATGATCGGATACTCGGAGAGTCGCCCATGCCCTGACGCGAAGACGCCCGCTTCCATCACACGCCGCAATTCTTGAATGTCATCTCCATGAATCGCCGTTTTCCCGAGACAGATCTTAAACCCATTGTACTCCGCCGCATTGTGACTGCCAGTGATCATGATGCCACCGCCGACCGGAAGGGTAAATAACGAGAAATACACCAACGGAGAGGAGCAGATCCCGATATCGATCACGTCCATCCCGCCGGCTAACAGCCCCCTGAGCAGCGCCTGATGTAACGCGGGAGAACTGAGACGGCCATCACGACCTACGCTGACCGTCTTGACTCCGTGTTTGTTTGCATAGGTGGCGTAGGCAAGCCCCACTCGCTCAGCCAACTCCTCCGTCAGCTCGGTGCCGACGATACCTCGAAGATCATACTCACGAAATAGACCCATAGGTTCGTTATTCGTAAAGCGTTATTCGTGAAACGCGGGAAGAAATCTCCGTCTTGGTCATCCCGATCGACGCTTCACGCTTCACGCTTCACGCTCCTTCCGTAATCATCCTTGAAGCGAACGATATCATCTTCTCCAAGGTACGGGCCGTTTTGCACCTCGATGATATGCACGGTCTCACGCCCTGGATTTTCCAGGCGATGCCGTGTCTTCACCGGGATGGCCGTACTCTGCCCAACGCGCAAGTCAAAAATTTCTTCTCCCCTGGTCACTCGTGCGGTACCGGCAATCACCACCCAATGTTCACTCCGTTGATGATGCATTTGAAGTGAGAGGCGCCCGCCTGGGTTGACGGTCACCCGTTTCACTTTGAATCCCGGCCCCTCTTCCAACACGGTGTAGGAGCCCCATGGCCGCTGAACGGTCAAGTGTTCCAAATGCTCCGGCGCTTTTTGTTGCTTCAGGATGTCGACGACCTTTTTTACATCCTGCGCCCTTGATTTCGGACAGACCAAGGTCGCGTCCGGTGTATCGACTACGACCATATCCTGCAATCCAATCGTCGCCACAACCCGCCTGTCGGCATAGACAATCGAACGGCGACTCTCTATGTCGACCACTCGCCCCGTCGTCACATTCCCGGCCTTATCGCTCGAGGCCACTTCATCCAAACTTCCCCAACTCCCGACATCCGACCATTTGAACGCCACCGGAATCACAGCCGCCTTCGGCGAACGTTCCATCACACCATTGTCGATGGAGACTGGTTTGATGGCTCGATAGAGGTCTTCAATGGCCGACTTCGGTGCCTGATTCACCTGAAGTTCTTGGATTCGAACCATCGCTCTGGCTATGGCAGGCTGGTGACGACGAATCTCTTCCAAAATCGTCGCGGCCCGCCAGATGAACATTCCGCTGTTCCAATAGTAGTTGCCGGATTTGAGATACTGCATCGCCTTGGCAAGGTTAGGCTTTTCCACAAATTTGTGAACCGAGAAGCCCCGCAACCTCCCACGTTTCCCCAGCACAACCTTGTTGTTGGGCTTGATGTAGCCATAACCAGTTTCCGGGCGAATCGGCTTAATTCCGAAGGTCACCAAGGAACCCGCTGCTGCCAATTGACAGGCCAGTTGAACCGCTGCTTCGAAATCTCGCTGACCGGTGACCACGTGATCGGCAGGGACAACCAGCATCATCGCCTCAGGATCGCGCCGCTGCGCTTCCAGCGCAGCCAAGGCAATGGCGGGAGCCGTATTCCGGCCTTCCGGTTCCAGCACAAACCCATCAGCAAGATCCTCTTTCCAATCGGCCAGTTGCACACGAATGAGATCGGCCTGTGCCGCGTTGGTCGAAATCAAGACTTTGGCTGCCGGAGCACAGCCAAGCACACGCTGCATGGTTTGTTGGATCAAGGTATGCTCACCGCCGATCCGCAACAGCTGCTTCGGAAACAGATGTCGGCTCAAGGGCCAAAACCGGGTCCCGCTGCCTCCGGCCATAATGACCGGATAGAGATGGTTGGACAGCTTGAGGTTTGAGGTTTGAGGCTTAAGAGAAGTCATCCAGCATAATCTCCTACCCTATGAACGGTTTCCTGAACTTGAAACGTGGGACTTGAAACTTGCAACCTGCCCCTGCGCCAACAGAATCATTTCCACAAGCTCTCTAACCGCACCCTCGCCCCCCTTCAACCGACAGATATAGTCAACGACCTTTCGGACTTGAGGCAGACCGTCTGCGGGGGTCGCAGAAAAACCCACCGCCTTCAACGCTTCAAGGTCGTTGACATCATCTCCAACGTACGCGATGTGCCTGAGCGAGATCCCATACCGCTCAGCCATGTCTCGAATAACCGACAACTTGTCCATCACGCCTTGGTGAAGCTCTGGAATGGCGAGTTTTTCCGCCCGCCTCGCCACGAGCCGAGTTCGTTCCTGCGTCACGATGGCCGTGATGAGTCCGGCTCTCTGCAGCAGCTTGATCCCCATCCCATCTCGGGTGTTAAACTTTTTCCATTCGTCACCCGATTCGGAATAGTACATACCGGCATCGGTGAGGACCCCGTCCACATCGGTGGCAAAAAGACGAATCCCTCTGAGGACGGCGGGAGACGGCCGCCGACTTGAAGACTTGCCTGTTGTAGGTTTACTCGCCAAGTCTAAGAGGCCTGCTTAGGTGGACTTCTACTGAACCTATCATACCCGACAGGCAGAGCATTGCAAAACAAAAACACGGCCCACCGATCCTGCGTGACACAAGCCTCGTTCGGAGGCTTGGGCCTCACACTTGCGAACAACTCCGACCCGGACCTCAGCTGGAATAATCACGTCGGCATGTCTCCCTGTGAAAGATGAAAAGGCCTGGGTGAGAAACCTAGGTCTCGTGCGGCATCGCCATGATCAAATACCAAGTCACGGTTCATGCGTTCGGCCATTTCCGTCGTCCAATTGCGATATCGCGGCAGCCGACGAAGTGCCGCCACCGCCAGACGAAAGAGCCATCGGGGAATGGTTACGGCCTGCGGGCGTTTACCAATCGCGGCAAAGATTCGGCAGACCATCTCCCTGTAGGACAACGTTTCGCCGCCTGAGAGATTATACGCCCGGTTCCCAGCCGCAGGCACCGTAAGGGCTGACACGCATGCCATGGCAACATCCTCCGCATGCACCGGCTGACGCAAGCCGTCAGCCCGGCCCAATAAGGGGAACCCTCCCCATCGACGGACAAAGCGAAGAATCTCCGTGACATTCTTGTCCCGGCCGTATCCGTAGATCAACGTCGGGCGCAAAATCACCCACTCAACTCCCTGAGTCTCTGCCCACGTACGCAGAGCCTGCTCACCGGCATGCAGTCCACACACAAGCGCCTGTTCATCCGGATCTGGTGAGTCCTTTTTTGCAAAAAGACTCGTCGACGACAGGACCACGACCCGACGAGCATCACTGGCCTCCATCATCGAGAAATACTGAGACAGTACCCAAATCGGGGCGACACATACCCACTCCGTGATGTGAGGGACTTGGGGGGAGACGGCTACAGAAGGCAGGAGCTGCAACCACGTCACCGTTGATTCAGCGTTGCCCGCATGTGCAGACCTGGAGAAGGCAACGATCTGGCGGCCACTTTCCCTCAGCCGCCGAATCACGCATTCGCCGACAAAGCTGCTCGCGCCAAGAACACCGGTCGTCGACGACTCATCCACGCCGAAACCCGAGATACCGCAGTGTGAGCAATGCGGAGTGGTATGATGCGATGCAACCAAATCGCAACCAGATGCCGAACGCCACCAGCCACATCAATGGGCCTGGGTACTGATGCTGAAAAAACTTGTGATAAAACCGCATCATCCCACGGTGCTTATGCCATTCCACGAATATAGGACGAGAACGGCTGCATACCCCTCGATCATGTATGACTCTCGCATCGGGCACAAACATAATTTTCCACCCTTTGCGCCGCAACGCCATACACAAATCAAGATCTTCACAGTGCAGAAAATAACCTGCATCCCAGGCTCCGACATCTCGCATCGCTTCACGACGAACTAGCATACAGGCACCTGATATTGCCTCAACCTCAATAGGGTGCATCGGCAACGGTTGCTTATGCAGATGAAAATCAAGAAACAAGCGTGGCCATCGAGCTCCAAGGCGCGATAAACCACATGCCCGCACAAGAGACCGCCAAGGCGTTGGGACAGCCCGTCGCCCGCCGGCTTGTTCAGTGCCATCGGGGTTGACGAGGAGTCCACCAACCATGCCTACATCAGCGTAACCCGCAAGTGCCTCGAGCAAACGCTTAACGGTCTCCGGCGCCAACACACAGTCGGGGTTGAGAAAAAACAGATATCTTCCAGAGGACATCTCCAATCCTTGGTTACAGGCAGCCGCGAATCCACGATTCGCCCGATTACGCACAACCTGCAACTTCTGGTCACATTCAAATATCGCCTCAAGCTTTTCCATGCTTCCATCGGTTGAGGCGTTGTCGACAACGACCACTTCATTGACCTGATGCAGCACAGACGCAACACAAGATTGAAGGTAACGACCGGAATTGTAGTTCACGATAATGAGTGATACGGCATCGGACATAGAAGACCGCTCAACGGGAACGGAAACGTACGGAGCTGCGTCAGAACTGCGGTCCAGAATTGCCTTCATCAGCATACACACCCTCCATCGAAATACCTTAAGTCCTTCCCAAGTCTCACATTTAGGCGAAACCTAGGAGCACACCTTCGAAAGGCCTTGACGGAACAATACTTACTCAAGAACCGGAAGAGGTATCGCCGAAGAACTGCTAGACCGACGGTATTGGCAAAGCAACTAGACGGTCACCGGGACAACGCGATCACACTGGAACGATCTAATTGTCCATCGACCGTAACAACCCCACTCACAACTGCATGTCGGACGATATCCATGGCGCATTCGAATATTTCGGTGACATTACCGGCGTCCCGCACGCTGCAGCTGCCCACACAAGAGATACATCTGGACTTTGTTGTACCCATCCCGTTTCCCTGCTCACGCCAATGACCGCTTCGCATGTACAATGGATATTTGCGGATTCCGCAATCGATCACGCACCACAATCCAACGAAACTTGATGAGCCTGTACCAAAACATGGGCAGGATATCAAAAGGCCGCAGAAGCAAGAATGCGAGCGCGGTCCGAAGTTTCGAAATCATCATGAATCGCCAGAGCCCACCAAGCCATGCGTATACCCCCCGTTCCCAGGCCCCGCCGATATTCGGCCAGGCACCGCCATCCAGGGCGCGGACCGCGGAGAAACGGATCCGACGACATGTCCGCTCGATGAAGCGGGGAGTAAACAAAGCGGGAGACAATGTTGGCCCCTTGTCCATCACACCCAGCAACAGCGACTCCAAGTGCACATGATCGGTCAAAGTTCGCCACAAGTATCCCCCATCATGTCTTCGCATCACACCGAAGGGAGCCGGACAGAAGATGGCGCCTTTGAGGCTCGAGATGGTCAACGCAGCAAACAGATCCGCAAGACCTCGGTACTCCTGGTCGAACCCCCCGATATGCTGGAGCGTCGCGCGATGGAATAACAGGGTCGTCCCGGTGAACCAATTTCCCAGCCTATTGGCAAAACGTACGCATTCCTGTGGCGTAAGCGCCGTCTCCCGCGTAGCCACGACAGCAGACGGGAACACCTGCTCGTAGTTACCCTCTGCATCCGCCGACCAAACCATAGCCGACCACAAGCCCGTCGGCCCTAATCTGGCGATCGCAGCTTTTGCATGTGCCAATATCTCTCCATCAAGATGGTCGTTCGACGCAAGAAAGAGGACGTAGTCACAGCTCACATACTGAAGGCCAACGTTGAGGGCACCCATTGTTCCCACACGTTCCGGATTCACGACAATCTGCGCTCCAGGCACACCATCCAGGTACCGAGCCGCCAATGCCACACTCTCATCGGTCGAACCATCGTCAACAAGTATGATCTGATCAGGTCGCAGGGCGAGACCAAGCACCGAGGCAAGGCATGTCGGAAGGTATGGCGCATCGTTATAATTCGGGATAACGATGGCCACCGTCGGCTCGCTGTGCTCCGTGACTACGGCAACCAACTTGGCAGCTCCTACGTGATAGACAGCACGCCGCTCCATTGGCCGGTGACCGCGGCATACGCGTGAAGAGAGGTAGTGTCCCGCTTCGAACGCCTGGAATCCGTGCTAAAGAAAGTTATGATGAAGGGGCCTGGCCCCCGTTCCAGGTTGAATGCGTTGAAGACCCTTGGCGTGGTTATCCAATGCGACACTGACATAGTGCTGAATGGGCAGGGTCCCCATCATCGTTTGCGCATCGAACGCCGGCGATGCCAGATAATCCATGGCGCGCCAGTAACGTGTCGATTTCCAGATATCTGTAAACCGCTCTTCGGTAAAGTTCCCGATGTGCAGCTTGGAGTAGCGCGCGTTAAAAAACATGCCGGACGGCGCCACCAGACCGCTGCCGCTGATCTGCAGCAGGAACTGCGGGCCATAGAAACGCTGATAGCTGGGTTTGTCGCCGTCCTTGATCTTCGTCCACTTGACGATCACCTTCGTCTGCTCATTGCTCATGGCCTCGGCTTGTTTCAGTAGATCATGCAAACTCTCGTACCGGCTGTAGTCGATCCCGAGCGTGCCCTGTTCATCATCCGAGCAATGTTTGATGACGGCATAATCCGCCCCAAGATCAAGCCCGAGCTGGGCGAACGGAATGATTTCGTCCTTCAAATGCGGCATCAGGACCATCTGGATCCCGAGCGTGACCGGCAACTTCTTCCGCCGTTTTAAGTCGATGGCATAGCGGATATGTCCAATAGCACGATCAAATACCTGCGTGTGCTCCGGTCCCTTGTACATAATGCTCGCATAACTCTCCGGACGACCTGCCGCCACAGTGAACCGCACCCACGTCAAGGAGGGCAGAACCTGCTCGATTTTCTCAGGTCCCCACTCCCACGCGTTCGTTGCATTGCCGACGTCGATACCGAGACTCGCCGCGTGCTGGATGAACGGTACGTACGCTTTCGACAACGTGCTTTCGCCGTCAGACACGAGCGAGACGCTTCGGATCCCGATTTCAGCGAAATCATCAAGAAGATTCAGCGCATGTTGGGTGCTGATGCTGCTGCGCACCTGGGATTCCTGCATCATCGCGTAACAGAATGAACACATTGAGCCACAGGCACGAGTCAGCGACATGTCGACACTGACGGGAGCGATCCGTTCACCAACCTCCCAGGCTTCAACGCGATCGTAGTGATACGACAGTTTGTGCGAGTCAAGAATCAGTGCTCCCGCTTTGGTCTGAACAGCGGCCGTCATGCTTTCACCTCGATGCCACGGAGATTGCGCAGTGAATTCCTATCCCCCAACGCTTCAACCCATACGGTCAACCCGCTATCGACCGCCGATTTGAGGTAGGCTTCAAGATCCAACAGCACCGTTCCACGAGCACCGGCCGAAAGAGGCGCATTGAGTCTCACGATGACCTGCCCATCATCCTTGGCCGCCACAATCACCAGCAACCTCCGAAACTGTTCCTCACCGGCAGCTATTGCGCTTTCCAGCCGGGACAGACGCTCCGCTTCAGTGCGTATCACCCAGTCTGGAGTGGGAAGAAACGTCTCGGCACTGGCATACTGTACATAACCTCCCATGGGCTCTCCTCTTGATTTGCCGGGCATGGTCAAAACGGACCAGAGAACTCACGATTGGGAACATCGTGCGGGCCCTTGCGAACAAACGCAGCGGACATCCGCTGGTAGCCACCCGTCTCTCTCGATTTTCCCATCAGGTCGAGCGCCGCATCGGCGATTGTCTTAGGGCCCGGGTAATAATCCTCCGCCATAAAATGAGACGTCGGAGTCGGAAAATCCGGAGAGGCGATCCGTACCGGTGGTGCCGTCAGCGATGCGAACGACTGTTCGACAACCTGGCTGATCAGTTCACCGGCAATGCTCCCGGTCCGAAATGCCGTATCCGCAACAATGAGCCGGCCCGTTTTTCTCACTGACGTAAGCACGCTTTCCACGTCGAGAGGGCGCACGGTTCGCATATCGATGACCTCCAGTCCAACGCCCATCTCCGTCAACATCGACTTCGCCGCAATCAACGCCTCAAAGGCCATATATGAGAATGCTGCCACCGTCACATCGGACCCTTCATGCAGAATCCTGGCTGTGCCGATCGGAACACGGTAATAGTGGTCTGGCACACTGTCCGCAACATGATGCAGCCATCGGTGTTCGATGAACAGAACCGGATTGTCGTCTTCGATCGCCGCAATCATCATGCCTTTCGCGTCATAAGCCGTGGTCGGCATGACAACCTTAATCCCCGGTACCATCGCAAACATGGCTTGCAGACTCTGGGAATGCTGAGGCCCTTGCCCCCATCCCCGTCCCACAATCATCCGCACCACCATGGGAACCGACGCTTTTCCATCAAACATGTAGTGCCATTTGGCGGCATTGTTGACGAGCTGATCCATGGCCAGCAAGGCAAAATCGATACGTTGATGAATCATGACCGGCCGCATACCTGATAATGCCGCACCGATACAGGCTCCGGTAAGCCCGTTTTCCGACAGCGGCATATCGAACACCCGACGCGCTCCATACTTTTGACGCAACCCGGCCGTCGTGTTGAAAATCGCTTTCGGATCAGGAACCCCCTCGCCGATCACGATGACGCGCGAATCCTTCTCCATCGCCTGATCCAGGCTTTCGCGTATGGCTTCAGCGAACGTCAGTTGACGCTCCGCGACATCACGCATACACCTTCTCCCAGGCATCCTTGATCGTCGGTTTGCTGCTCGCCAGAGCAAAGTCGAATGCAGCAGATACCTCCTCCCGAATCTGAGTCTCGATCCCAGCGCAACCCAGCTCATCGAGAATGCCCGTCTGCAGGAGGATCGTCTTGTACCGATCAATCGGGCAATTGTTCATGCCGGTTTGAATTTCCTGTACGGAGCGGTACTTGAGATGGTCATCGAAATCCGGGCCGCAATGTTCTCGCCAGCGGTAGGCATCAAATTCCAGGAACTGCGGTCCGTTCCCGCTGCGGGCACTGTCAACTGCAGCGCTCACCAGTGAGACGACCGTCTCTACATCATTGCCATCCGCCACAGCAACAGGCATACCATGGGCCTCGGCAATCCGATAGATGGGCCGATTGGGCTGGCGTTCGTTTCGGCGGGTGTACACGGAAAAGTCGTTGTTCTCGCAGACAAAAATGATCGGCAGCCGATGCAATGCCGCGAAATTGAGGGATTCGTGCACCACCCCTTCTTCGAAACACCCATCGCCCAAAAAACTCACCGAGACATCGTGAGTGTCCTGGAGCGAGGCGGCCCACGCGGAACCAACCGCTAACGGGACCGTTCCACCGACAATCGGCGTGGCCCCCATAAATCCAACCGCGAGGTCAATGAGGTGCATGGATCCACCTCGGCCGCCGCAGCACCCAGTCGCCCGGCCATACAGCTCGGCCACCATCGCATTAAGATCACCGCCTTTGGCCAGATAGTGCCCATGTGCGCGATGATTGCTGAACACCTTATCCTCTTTGCGCAGGGCTGTACACACACCAACAGCAATGGCTTCTTGCCCGATACACAAGTGCATCGGGCACCGCATCATCTGTTCGGCATAACGCGTCGCCAGCGCTTCCTCGACCCGCCTGATACGGAGCATGGCACTGAACAAGCTCCTCCTGGTCTGGTCATGCATCGGCAACCGTCTCCTCAATTATTTGAGCAAGGTCGATACGTATTTTTTTAACGCGACAGGATCAATCGGCTCACGATTACACACGATTTGCACATCCATCGCCGCCGCCACGCTTCCCACAAAGGCGGCGACTTCGCTAGGGAACCCTCTGCCGAGGCAGAGAGACGTTAAGGAAAGAAGTGCATCCCCCGCACCGATACGGTCAATCACTCGGGAAGAGAGGGCCGGCACTTTGTGAAACGCGTTTTCCTTGGCGTCAAACATCATCATTCCTTTGGTCCCACGCGTGATCGCCAAATGACCTGCACCGATATTCGCGGCGATGGATTCAGCGACCTTCTCCAATGGATCATGCCTGTTGTGCGCCGCCAACCGCAGCTCCGGCTCGTTCAGCGACGCAAAACTTGCGGACGGATACCGATTGATGACGTGATAACCCCGATTTCCACTATTGATCTGCGTATTGACCGCAAGAAACCGCGACTTGGCACACAGCAATCGAACCATGTCGTTGGAAATAAACCCATTGCCGAAATCGGCAACTACAACGACATCAAATTTTGCAAGATGGTCCGTCAACCACTGGTGAATGTACGCTCCGGAATCCTCCAACATCGGCTCGTCATGGAAAAAGTACACCTCGAAGAGCTTTGAGAGATCACTGTCGACAAACCGTCTTTTGGTGACCGTCGGCGCATTCTTGAAATACGAAAAAATCGGTGTAATGTTCTGATGCAACTTCTCTCGTATGAACTCCTCATGACTCTGGGTGTCACCCAACCCCGCAACCAAGGTCACCGATTTGGCAAATCGAGCAATATGGTTAGCAACCGCCATCGAGCCACCTGCAAATTGCTCCTCGGTATCATACTGCACGGCTAGTACGTTGCCCTTCCCAGTCTGTCCCAATGGGGACACATAATGATACTGATCGATGATGGCGTCGCCGACGACCAATACATTGAGCGTATCAAGGACTTCGACCATGCGGTGGATTTCACGATCAGGCCACTTCACACGAAACCGATCAAGATAGTCCTTGGTATCGGGACTGAACACCCCGAAATGTTCGTTCAGCAGACTGCTGGAGCTAAATGTGATCTCATCGGTGTAAAAGATTTCACCGCCATGCGCGTGTACGGCCTCCTGCTCACGAATGATGTTTCCCGTCACATCATTGCCATGAGAGCGATACTCGCTTCCTTTGGCGTAGACGCTCGGCTGGATTTGATGCAGGGCATCGACAGCAGTCACGGCATGGTTGATCGCCACGAAATCAACGCACTCTAACGCCGCGAGATTTTCGGCCCGTAGCAGTTCGTTAAAGATCGGACGACCAGGACCTTTGTTGACGTATGCATCCGCAGTCACCGTCACAAGGAGGATATCGCCTTCTTTTTTCGCGCGTTGCAGATAGCGAATATGGCCGGTATGCATGAGGTCGAAGGTGCCATGACAGAGAACGACGCGTTTACCCTGCTCCCTGAATTCGTGGGATTGGCCGGCGAGTTCATCTAGGCTGAGGATCTTTCTGCTCGACATACTGTATCAACCCACCAAACCTGCCCCGAACCTGTCGGAGAGATTGTGCAACAAGAACTGATGACCGACTTCCACCAATCCATAATCCGTCGAATTGATCCAGAGATTCAGATCACCGAGAAAGCGGAGCGGATTGTCCTGCGCAAACCCACTGAATGTCACAACGTAACCTCCCGCAATGGTCGCCTCCGTCACGGCATTCCTGATATTCATGGACTTCCCCGAACTACTGATGGCAATCACCACATCACCCGCTTTGACCAGTTGCTTGACCATTCGCCCGAGTGCGTTCTCGTACCCGAAATCATTCGACATGCAGGTCATCAGAGAACTCTCGTGCAACGTTGTCGCTCTCAACTTGGCAACGTTGAAGAAGTCGGTGACGGCATGGCTCGCCACGGCGGCGCTTCCTCCATTGCCGATCACATAGAGATGCCCCCCATCATTACGGAGTTGATTCAATCGGCGCCAAAGATCCTCCATTCCCGCTTCAAGAAACAGAGCCGACCCATCCCTCTGGGTTACTTCACAACGAGTGATGAGATCGGAAAATTCAACCACCCGAGCAGCAAGAGCAATCTCTTGGATCACTATTCTTCTCCTTAGACGCCCAAGTGCTGAAACCACGCTTGGGTCGCCTGGCTGATACTTGAAGGATCCCATACTGGCGCATCCTTCCAGTCGTTGATATTCCTCAGCATCATTTCCACTCCGGCTTCAAACGTAACCTTCGCCTTCCAGCTCAGAAGGGTTTCAATTTTTTCGACGGATGCAAACGTGCAATCAGGTTCACCCGGACGCTTGGGGATATGCACGACCGATCCTCCCAAGAGTTCGACCAAACGATTGACGCTGTAGTGATTGCCGCTGCCCACGTTCATCGCGACACCCGTGACCGAGGACTCAGCCGCGGCAAGAAACGCGCCGGCAACGTCCGTCACGTAGGTGAAGTCACGGGTTTGCTTGCCATCGCCGACGACGGTATAGGGCTGCCCGTTTAGCTTCTGTGCTAGAAATACACCGAAGACGGCCCCGTAGGCCCCGCTTGTTCGAGAACGTGTTCCGTAGACATTGAAGAGCCGCAATGAAAGCGCGGGGAGTTTATAGACCTGAGCCCAATGCAGTACCAGCTCCTCGCCCAAATACTTCGTCAATGCATAAGGATATTGCGGTTTGATCGGAGATGATTCGGGCGTCGGATAGGTGTCCGGGATACCGTAGCTTGATGAGGAGGCTGCGTAGACGAACCGCCTTGCACCGCACATCCGCGCACACTCAAGCACATTGAACGTGCCGGTGACGTTCGTGCTGTAATACTGTGCCGGCATTTCGATTGAGGGGACGATATCCGCAAGCCCCGCAAGGTGAAAAACCCAGTCCACTTCTCGAAAAGCCGGTTGCAAAGACGGGAGATCGCGAATGTCCGCCTGAACGAAGGTACACCCTGGATTGCTGGTCGCAGCTTTCAGATTGCTCATCCGACCGGATGTGAGGTTGTCCACAACGATGACGTCATGCCCCTTATGAAGCAAGAGCTCCGTTAAGTGACTTCCGATGAATCCTGCCCCTCCGGTAACCACACACTTCATACGACGTTATCCCTCATGTATGACTGGCGCAGTCGCATCAACTCAAATAAAATTAACGTGCTCGATTTTCTCTTCGCGCAGCGTGAATAAATATCGATTCACCTCATCCATCCGGCAATTCTTGCGACAGTCTTTAATATTCAATTCATGCCGCACATAATGAAAATTGGCTTTCCGTTCAGGGCCTTCCCAAATCGACTGAAACGTCCGCTCATTAATGTTTCCATACGCAAAACGCTCGTCCAGCAGATACGCGCTACAGCCATACACCGCGCCATCGGCCATGATATAGGCCCAAAAGAACGGAGTGGCATTGCATTTGGTATAGCGCTCGCTCTCATCTTGAGCGTATTTCTTCATCGTGTTTTCACGAAACACCACATGGAAGGTTTCGGTATTGAGAACCCGAAGCGTATCGGCCAGCTCCAGATAATTGTTGTAGTTGATATCCTCGTACATGTGCGTCTCACTGAACAGGTGTTGAGAATATGGTTTGACAACAAGATAATCAAGACCGATTTCATCCCGGCAAATTTTCGCAAGCAGTTCCATCTCATGCGCATTCTCTGGCAGTAACACAGCTTGCGCTCCCAACGCACACCGCAATCCGGCCCGTCTCTTGGCGGCAACCGCATTCTTAAGATTGGCAATCACCCGATCAAAGTCTCGCTCTTTCGTGCAATGAATCTTGGCATAATTCGCTGCCGTCCCCGCATTCACCGAAGTCTTGATCCACGAAGTCAGCGGAAGCGACCGCTCGATGAACGCCTCATTCAGAGCCGTGGCGTTGGTCGTAAATGAGATATCGATACCGGCACCGCTGGTGGCACTGACGATCTCATTGATGTTTCTATGCAGGAGCGGCTCGCCTTCTCCGGCAAACATGATGCTCTTGATGCCCAAACGCCCCATTTCCGCAACACGCTCCGAGAACATCCCGACATCAAGCATTCGGCTTTTGTAACCGATGTAATCAACGGCACAGAACGTACATCGGTGATTGCAGGCACCCACCGGAGATACCTCGACGTAAATCGGGTAAACGGCTTTTGCTTTTTCCCAATCATCGTCTGCGTCCAAAAACTGCGCGACCCGTTGCGGATGATAGATGAGTTTATGGCTATCAATTCCAAATTTATCCATTTAGTTACCTTTTTCTTGAACGCGTAGCGTACGAGATATGGATATGCGAATAATTCCGTTACGGAATTCCCTGCCTATGGCTACCTCTCATCTGTACGGCATTTTCGTAAAGATGTCCAACCGCATTACAGGATCACGGGAACAGACACGAGTGAATCAAGTCCGACTCCCTCAAAATAGAAGGACAGGCTAGCCATGTAAGCACCGCGCCTACACCACAAGTCTAAACCACTGACAGCCCACGCCGGTGAGCGTACACGGCATTCTGACATGCCGAGCGTACTTCGTGAGGAGGAGTCCGGTTATGTGTCGTCCAAGAATACAATTTTGAGGGTACGCCCGACGTCTTTGGGCAGCACAGGAGGCTTGATATCCGCATTCCTCAGACCTCCGCATTACCCAGTACGTGCTATTGCAGCAGTCTATATCACGTGAATGTTCAGCTTGGCACGGTCATCGTATAGCGTGTCCCGGCGCGCAACAGATCATTCTCACGCTCTGGATCTAGAGCATCAGCCCCACGAGGCCCTCGCAGTTCCAACCAGGCGAGAACCTCTTGGGTTGTAACAGCCAGCGGCCTAAAGCATAGACCGGTGGCAACTGCACGTGTATTGTCTATCGAATAGAGGTGCGCCATGGATGGGGATAGATCACTCCATTCCGCAAGATCCAACCAGCGTTTGCCGGCTGAACTCGTGCGCAGGAATTCTGCATCCACCCAAATTGGCCGGGCATCGCTCCCAGCGGAAGACGTCAATTGCTGCACCAATTGACCGGCTGATATGGGCTGTTCGGGCCCCACAACATTGAAAATCCCTGCGTGCTCTTCTTCAAGCATACGGACGATCCACTCCGCTGCATCGCGAACATCTATGATCTGCCACACCTGATCAGGAGAGCCGGGGACCAGCATCGCCCCACCCGCAGCTGCCCGCCTCACCCAATATGTGAACCGATGCGCCTGATCATAGGGGCCCACCAGACAACCGGGACGCACGATCAGCGCACGATCGCCGTAAATCTTTTGGACGGCCTCTTCACAGGCGGCTTTGAGAGGGCCATACGTTTCCGGCGTCAATGGCGGATCAGATTGCTTGGCTTGAAAGCTAGCTGAAGCACTCGGATAATCCTCACCAACACCACTGACACGTAGGTCAGCATACTGGTTGACACTCGAAATGAAGGCGTAGAGGGGAGTATGCGGATGCAATGCTTCTGCTGTTGCTACTGCTTGTCGAGGAAAATAGCCGCAGGTATCAACAACGGCATCCCATGATCTACCCCGCAGAGGCAATAGATTGAGATTTCGGTCGCCGCGCAATTTCTCAACTTCTGGAAACAACTGCGTATTGCTCAGGCCACGGTTATAATGAGTAACTTCATGCCCTCGCGATAAAAACGCCTCCGTAAGGTGCCTACCCAAAAAAACCGTGCCGCCCAGAATCAGTATTTTCATATGATACGTCTGTGCTTCAGCTTCCGAATACTCCACGAAGCATGGTCAGTACAATCACCTTACTAAGCACCTCGCCCGCAACACATCAATGGAGAAGTCCACTTCAGATTCTTGAATCGTGGGAACCACAGCAGAAGAATACCCACACCAGTAACGCGGAATCAAAGAATCATGCCCTGCAGTTGAAGAGCTACCCCAAAGACCTCATATCACGATGAGGCTCTTAAGAAAAGACTCCCGACTCCGCTTCAGTGTTACCTGACATCCACCCACATCTCACACACCTGCGAGATCCTCCGCGAGACGTAGAGACCTCGGCAGTATGCAGATAACAGCAGGGCGGTCATCATAATGGGATCATACAGCAGAAATCCGCAGTCCTTGGTTTAGGTATTCAGAGTTGCCGACAGGTCCAGCGAGGTTGGGCCAGTTCCCGCACGAAGTGCGCCACATAACCCGTAGCTACCAACCTCATGCATCGACGTGGGAAGCAACACCGATTGATCAACGTCCCAAGATTTGAATTTTTCGCCATGTGGCAGAGCAACCTCATCGTACGTTGCCTGTCCAGCCAAAAGTGCCATATTGCTTGGACAGGCTCCTAGGAAACCTGACCGATGGAAATCAGCTCGCTTTCTACGTTCAGCTCCGCCTCGTGGTGATTTCGGCGCTGCGGAGGCAGATCATCCGACCATGAAACAAAGTACGTGCTACGTTGTTGCTCGGAAACTTGAGGGCTATCGATAAAGGCAATGCCTGCCGTAGCCGTGCGGTTGCCTGGCTGAAGCATGAGCGCTTGTTGATAGTGCATTCTTGCCGCGCCATGCGCGCCAATTTCACACAGCGCCTCGGCAAACGCGTTATGTCGTTCGGCGTTGAACGGGTCAAGACACAGCGCCGATCCGACGCTTTTGAGCAGAGATTCCGCCGACACGATCTGGCGGGCCATATCCTGCATTCCCAATCGCAACGGCATGCGAGCCAACACCAGGCTGAGCCCTTTGTTACTGATCTCACGATACTTGCCTTGCCTGACTTTCTCGACCAGTTTCCCTACAAGGTGTCGGTAGGTACGCCGCCTTGGGCTGTGCACGGCATGCTCGGTTTGTCGGTAGACTTTGTTTTCTACGTCCGACCGAGCACCGCATTCCCGACAGGTCAGGCGAATGCTATGACCGGTATCGGACGGAATGACCACGCCAAGATAATCGTTCTGGTGGTTGCAATTGGGGCACTCCCAAACGATGTCATACGCAGTGCTGCGGCCAGGTATCTGCTCCGCCGACGGCTGGAACGACTTGAGGGGGGCAATATTGAGCAGGGTGTTCGCGAAGACCCAGACCTGAAACCTGATCATCTCCATGTTCTTGTCGTTCATACGGGAGATGTTGAAATCGGGAGGGACATCTTGAACGTATCTGGCACGGTCTTCATCTGCGATCAACCCGTCCCGCAGCGCCGCCAAGTAGTCTGGACTTCCAGGAAACACCATCAGCGGCGTCAAATTCACCTGGTAACGCCTGTTCGCTGACCACCAGTGCATGGATTCGTTGGCAGTCTCCAGCGTTTCTGCCGAGTCGCCGAATAACAGGTTGCCTTGAATGCCGATCCTGTGTTTGCTGGTCAGGTTCAGCGAACTATCGATACGGTGTGTCTTGCTTTTCTTCAGCATGTTTTGAAGCACGGGCTGGCTCATGCTCTCAATGCCGTAACTAATGTAAGCACAGCCGGAATCCCGCATCGCCCGCACCGTCTCCTCGGTCGCGCTGTTCACATGCAGCTGCACCATCCACTGCAGGTTGTAGGGTTTGATCCGCTCACAAAGTTCCAACAGCCGCTGCCTCTTCAGAGAAAATAATTCGTCGATCAATCCGACCATGTTGATCTGATAGCGGGCAACGAGCGTGTCGAGTTCGGCAAAGAAGTCATCCAGCGGCCGTTCTCGGTAAGTCTTACCGGTGGGGTGGAAACAGAACGTGCATTTGAACGGGCAAGAGCGGCTGGTGATCATGTCGATCGCTCGCGGCCGACTCGACGGGTGAGAATGGAAGAAATAATTATCGAGGGCGCGCTGTCCGGAGACGTTATGCTCGCACTCAAGGACATCGTAGTCGGGCCAGGCAAGCGAGGCGAGATCCTCAATCTGCGGACGCTCCGGCGTTTGGACCGTCTCTCCGTTCTTGTCGCGAAACACGATACCCTGGACGGTATGAAGATCACCCGATTGGCTCAGGCAGTCGAGCAGTTCGACGATCGTGACTTCGCCTTCCCCGACGACACCAACATCGATGTCGACAACATCGAGGATGACACCTGGTTCGCCGCTGATCACTCCACCACCGGCGATATTGATGATCGTCGGCTTCGCGTGGCGCGCCGCGTTAAAAATCGACTGCATCAGCGGCAAAAACGGCGAAAGCCCGCCGGTAGCACAGACGTCCGGATTAACGGCCGCGATCTTGGCCGCAACCAGGGATTCCACCGATCCATGGTGATGGTTGAGGTTTAGCCCTGTCACCGTATGGCCTGCACGTTTCATTGCTGCAGCGATATACCCGAGCCCCAGGGGAAATTGATAAAACTCTCCCCAATTCGGACTGTAGCGCGGTACGACTAATAGTATGTGCATCTGTGCCCCCTCTGGCTATTCAGGCCTACTCAACTTCTTGAGAACTGATGTCTGTCCCCTCCGAGCTGTCTGCCCTTAAATTACCAGGACCCGTCGATCAGATGGAGTCAAATCATTCATCGCTTCCCGCGTACCTTTCGTAAGAAAGTTGGCTAGGAACCACCCCATACGCAGCCGCACGATCTGTCCAGTTCTCATCATCGAGTAAATACATAGCTATAAATCGTACTTACGCTCATTAGCCAATTTTCACCAAAGGAATTGTCTTCGGGTCATTTGCCTGGCTCACCTCATCAGATCCACATTTCTGAACCGCTCGTCTCAAAGGAGGGGGGTCGTCGCACCACGACCGGAAATATACGGAAGTAGACCCGTCAAAAGCGTGCCGGTCCTGTATCGATTCACGAAGCTCTATTGCTGGCGTATAGCCAGGATGCAGCGTAAGGGCTTGCTCCAAGTGCAGCAACGCTCCACCGTTGCAACCAATGCGCTGTAACGCACGCGCGTAATTAAAGTGCAAATCAGGCCTGAATGGATCAAACGTCACGGCCGCCCCGTAAGATCGAACCATATGCTCCTCAGGTCCATGAGTCTCATAAAAACGCGCGAGGAAGAGTCTCGCCTCAACACAGTTTTCGTGTTGACCAAGCACCTGATTGGCCAGATTATGCGCCTCAGCGAACAAACCGATATCGTAATAAAATTGGGCTTGCTGAAGAGTTGCAAGGGCCTCTCCTGGTATCGTTTTGGAGAATACACTTTCTCTGTACGGGCTATTGCAAATGTCAAACCGCTCCCTACATGAACGGCAGGTCATTCTAATACTATTCTTGCAATCTTGAGGGATAATGAAATTCTTATAGTGGTTTAGGTGACCGCAGGTAGCACACTCCCATTCACAGTCGTAAACAGGACCCCGGATGGATGTCGAGGCTTGTTCAAACCTGACAACCTTTGCCACACGTAACAAACTCTCAAAATAAACATAGACCATGAACCGAACCATATCCATATCAAAATTATTCATCGAGGATATGTTCAAATTGGTAGGAATATCCTTGATGTAATCGACTCGATCCTTTTGGTCAATTAATCCATCTCTTAACGCCGCCATATAATCAGGACTTCCGGGGAAAACAATTAGTGGCGTAAGATTAATTTGATACCGACGATTATGAGCCCACCAATCCATGGATTCATTCGCCGTCTCAATGGTTTCAGCAGAGTCGCCAAATAACAAGTTCCCCTGAATGCCTATCTTGTAATGATTTGTTAAGCGCAAGGCTTCTTCGACACGAGCTTTCTTCGACTTCTTTTGCATCGAGTCAAGAACGGACTGCGACATGCTCTCAATACCGTAACTGATATAGACACACCCGGAATCAGCCATGGCCCTGAGAGTTTCATCGGACGCGCTGTTCACGTGGAGTTGGACCATCCACGCGATGTTATAGGGCTTGATCCTCTTACAGAACTCAAGAAGGCGACTTCTACTGAGTGAGAATAGCTCATCAACGATCCCAATCATATTTATGGAAAACCGTTCTTTCACAGACTCCAGCTCCCTAAAAAAATCATCTAGAGGTCGCTCCCTATAAGTCTTCCCTGTAGGATGAAAGCAGAACGTACACTTAAAGGGGCATGATCGACTCGAGATCATATCGAGGGACCGAGGATTATCATCAGGGGCAACGTGAAAAAAATATGAATCTAGGACTCGCTGATTCTCGATACTCTTCTGCAGATCCAGGATCTCATAGTTCGGCCACCGTATATTTTCAAGGTCTTCCCGTTGAGGACGTTCACCATTCCTGCGAATCCTACCCCTACTTGTTCTAACCACAACTCCTTTAATCTCACTCAAGTCTTCGCCTGCTCTCAGCTTGTTAAGAATCTCGACAATCGTTTCTTCACCTTCATTGATGACCCCGATGTCAGCGTCTATTGCCTTCAGAATTACATCGGGTTCCCCGCTGACAACTCCCCCTCCCAAGATCGTGAATATGCTTGGATTCGACTCCTTGGCGGACTGAATGATCTCATTAATCTGGTCGATGAAGACTGAGAGGCCTCCGGTTGCCAATACGTCAGGATGCAAGTCTTTGACCTTTGTTCTGACGAGATCAGAAACAGATCCCTCACAATGGTTTAGATTCAGTCCATAAACCTTGTACCCCGCACTCTGCGCTGCCGCCGCAATATAGGCAAGACCCAACGGGACTTGATAAAAATCACCAAAATTCCCGTAGCGTGGCACGACCATGAGCACAGTTTTTAGTTCAGACATAGATCCCCCAAAAGTTCACTTGCTCGGTGCTTCCACGAATGTTTCTGGAACACGTACTTTTGAGCCTCAATCCCTATTCTAAGTCGTTGTGCCCTATCGTCCAGATAGGCTCTAGCTACATCTTTTAATTGATCTAGCCCACTATACCCTACGTAGTGTACACCCTCCTCAAATTCCGACTCAAGACTCCCGGGAACCTTCTCGCGGGACCTGTGATGGAGCAAGAAGCCGCCCGCTGCCATAACGGCCAAGTTTCGGGAGTGCAAACCAAGTCCATGGGTATTGTTACCGAGATTCACTCTGCTATTCGCATACACATCGGCCAGCGACTCTTCCGAATGCAGGATACCTTTATAGTACTTTGAACTAAAACCATGGCGGTCCATGCAATTACCATAAACATGAATGCTGTCTGATACTTTAGCCACAGTCTCGATTAACAATCTCCTCTCGTAAATCCTAGGATAGGTCTGACTCATCCAATTCAATAACCCTGAAAAATAAACGTCAAACTTGTTGGGGGAAGCAGATCCATAGCCATACAGTTTCTCTAGACTCTCGTCGCCAACGACAGCCTGTACGTACCTTTTGGGGGCGAATCTGATCATTAACCATAAAATGTCATCCGCCATTCTCGCATTTTTAAAAAATGGCGGAACCTCCGCCCGAAGTGCCTTTTCAATTTCGTGAATATCCAGAGATCCCTCCAAGGGTTTATAGACTTGTTCTGTGATGGTCTTCATCCTTTTAATTACCTCTTGGTTGTAATTAAGGCCAAAACAATTTCTCTTCTTGGCCGCCAAGAGAAGCTTTTGGAATAGGACAAACAACACGGAACGTGAAAGTCTTGACGAGCAAAACCTAGACGGCTGACTCGGAAAGTCCAATGGCAACCCACCGCACAATGAAAAATCACACACTTCGGACGATTTACTCGCGCGATTCGTTTCATTGACGCCTGTATAAAACGGCTTGGCCATATACTTTTGCGTCTCAAGTCGAAGACCAAGCTGCTTCGGGGTTCCTAGGGTGTAAAGGATATCGTCGTCATGCAGGTTAACCTTACCCGAAGTATCTAAGAATACATCCTGATACCAGGATACGTACCTAGCATGATGCCTAGTCTTGTAATCCTTCGGCCGAGATTTATTTACAGCCAAGACGACATCAATTTTGGCCTCATCGATCAATGGCACATACGCGTGCTCAGAACTGCGAGCAACAATGCACTCATGACCAAAACCTTTGAGTTCCTCACCCAGCGAGCGCAACATCCTTATGTCATAGGGGTTATCAACGCTCGGAACCAGCAGGAACTTCATTGCTTTCATGATAGCTAACCTCGCTTACCTATGAGGGAGGAAGGGGAAAGAGAAATCCTGGTCGGCACATCAACGGCGTCCAACTTCGACTAAAACCAACTGCACAACACTCACCAGTGCAGAAGGTCCTTTACTACCCCCAAAGTTTCCTATGAGTCTCAGAGCCGCAGATGTCCCTTCAATACCAAGTTGTGGTTTGCAGGTCAAGAGTTCCTTGCATCACTCTTTGATCGAGCAGTACATTCGCAATCCTATCTAGCATGATGTTCGACCGAGCCATCCCATTACATGAGCCGCCAGGCCTTAGCTTGGGCGAACTCGATCCTGAAAAACCTTGTAGCGACCTGCATGGACTCCGCAATCGGAATTCAAGACCTGGTGAGACGCAACGGCCTCATCAGCGGTTCCTAGGCACCGCAGGGAGATTCCCCTACATGCGCGGGTAGCACTCGAGGGGTCGTCGCATCCTATCCACCAACCATCTCGACCGTACGGTTGTGATACACGCCAAGCACATCTTCCACATTACCGTGAGCGGTCACGCGTCCATGTTCGAGCAACAACGCCTTATTGCAAAATCGTTTTATGACTGAATCGGAATGAGATGCAAGGACTATAATCTTGCTTCTGTTCATGAACTCACTCAGCCGTTTCTCCGCTTTTTCCATGAATGCGGCGTCACCCGCACCGATCATTTCATCCATGAGCAATATATCGGAATCGATCGCCGTAATGGTGGCAAACGCAAGTCGCGTCGTCATACCGGAAGAATAGATACGGACAGGAAGGTTGAGATAGTCGCCAAGCTCTGTGAAAGCGGCAATTTCATCAAGCTTCTGAGACACCTCCCTGCGCTTCATGCCGAGCAGCAGTCCACGGATCATAATATTCTCCAAGCCCGTCGCCTCCGGTTCCATACCGAGAGAAATATTGAGTGTCGACACGACCCGCCCCTGTATCCGAAAAAACCCGGCGGTCGGCTGATAGATACCGGCCAAGACCTTCAGCAAAGTGGATTTCCCGGCACCGTTATGGCCGACAAGTCCGAGACGGTCTCCTTCACCCAGAGACATGCTGATGTCCTGAAGCGCTTTCACCACAGAAACCGTCTTGCTTGAAGCAATAAGCCCTCCTGTGGCTGCACCTAAAAGGCGAGTCTTCAGTGAAAGATTCGCCGTCCCAACCAATGGATAATCCAGATACAGATTGCGGATCTCGATCGAACTTACTTGAGACATCTCACACCCAAAAGGCGATGCGGCCACTCTTGGCCCGATAGAGCAATGCTGCGAGGATTGCACTCACAAGAAGAGTCACCGTAGCCCCCACCCAAGAAGCCAATTGCGGGAAATGGCCTAACAATGGAGATCTCACCAAATCGACGAAATGGGCAAGCGGGTTCAGGGCAACCACCCAACTACCCTCGGGTAGCAAACGGGGGAACCAGAATATCGGCGTAATAAAAAATCCCACCTGGAGAAGATTTTGCGTAATCTGCGAAAGATCCCTGAATCGCACCCCAATGACACTGAGCGTTATTCCAATCGACGCAAGATTGAGTAGTACCAGGAAAAACCCAGGCAAGACCAGCAACCCCAACCACCCAGGCCAAATACTGAAATAGATGTACACGCCGAGTACGATAAGAAGATTGTGACCTAAAATAATGATCCCTCGCGCGATCGCACGCAGGTGAATGATGAGCAGGTTGATCCGCATCTCCTTGATATACACGGCATTGTCACTGAAAAGATTGGGCATTTCACCAAGGCAGCCGGCGATAAAACTCCAGGCTACAAACCCTACCGAGAGAAACGGTAGCAGCTCTGAAATATCCGCTTTAAACAGTTGACTATACACACACCCAAGCGTGACGCAGAAAATTGCCATACTCAGGGTGATCCAAAACGGCCCGATCTTCGAACGGCGATATTTCGTTTTAATATCCTGCCAGGCCAGAAACGACCACTGATCATATGCGAGTAGCGCAGTAGTCAAATCATTCCGCGGATCATCTTGCCGAGCAGCTGAGAGACGCATTATCGATTCACACCCCTCCCTCTCATACCCGGCTCGCACAACCCTGTTTTGAGCCATCGACACCAGACCTACCATTAATGAGACTTAGCAAATATTGTCCGTACCTATTCTTACACAAAGGTTGCGCCAGCGTTTCCAATTGAACGGCGTCGATCCACCGCTGCCTGTACGCAATTTCCTCTGGGCACGCCACCTTTAAGCCTTGGCGATTTTCCAGGGTGGCAATAAATTGACTCGCCTCCAGCAACGACTCATGCGTGCCGGTGTCCAACCAGGCATAGCCTCGGCCCATGACTTCAACGTTTAGTTGACTTTGCTGTAGGTACAAGCGATTAAGATCGGTAATTTCTAACTCGCCACGGTCCGACGGGTTCAGGCTCTTGGCCAAATCCACCACCTGCTGATCGTAAAAATAGAGCCCAGTGACGGCATAGTTGGATTTCGGCTGCTTAGGCTTTTCTTCCAACGATCTCACTTTTCCATTTGAGTCGAAATCGACGACCCCATAACGTTCAGGATCTTGCACATGGTAGGCGAAGACGCTGGCGCCTTCCGTGCGGTTCATTGCATGATCGAGCAAACGATGAAAATCATGGCCATAAAAAATGTTATCGCCTAAGACTAGAGCAGAGTGGTGATCTCCGATGAAGGAAGCTCCAATGATAAACGCTTGCGCAAGACCATCAGGCGAAGCCTGTATCGCATAGTTCAGATTCAAGCCCCACTGCTTTCCTGTACCGAGTAATTGCTCAAACCTCGGCGTGTCTTGTGGTGTAGAAATTATAAGGATCTCCTGAATTCCCGCCAGCATGAGGGTACTGAGCGGATAATAGATCATCGGCTTATCGAACACCGGAAGTAACTGCTTGCTGATGGCCAGTGTGGCTGGATAGAGACGGCTCCCGGAGCCGCCGGCAAGGATGATGCCTTTTCTGGGGAGTGGGGAGTCGGGAGTGGAGAGTGGGGTCATGCGGAGCTCCATTTTTTATGCAAACCGGTCAATAGTTTTACCGCACGATCGGCAAGATTGAATGTTGGATGATCGGGAGTTGTAAGCCCCAACATGACCGCAAGTTGCATCTGAGTTTCTCGTTGCGCGAGTGAGCCGCGTGACATACCGATAAAATGAAGGTACTCCTTTGTCCCATTCCGCCCTGCACCCTCCGTGAGATTACTTGGGATAGAGACGGCTGCACGTCTCATTTGCTGAGAGAGGCCATACCGTTCCTCCACTGGAAAAGTCGCTGTCATCTGATACACGGCTTTAGCCAACGCCATCGAGAACTTCCAAGCATCGAGCCGCTCATGCGGCTTCCCCTTCTTCATTCTCTACGTCCCACTCGCCACTTCCTACTTTCCATTCAGAAGAATCTGTTGCAGCACATGCCGTACCCCATTCTCCCAACCAGGCAACTCGAAACCGAAGACCCTACACAACTTGCCGGTATCCAACCGCGAATTAGCTGGGCGCGCAGCGGCGGTGGGATATTCTGATGAGCGAATCCCTCGAATGGCCTCCGGCACGAGTTTGAGTGGTTTTCCAGCAGTCAGAGCTTCCGAAACGACAAACCTCGCATACTCACACCACGTTGTGTCGCCGCCTGCAACCAGATGGTACAAGCCGTAAGAGAAACGATCCACACCCTCTCTCTGCCTTTGCCGGACCAATTGAGCCGTCACGTCTGCCAGCAAGGCTGCCGACGTTGGCGCGCCATACTGATCAGCCACCACATTCAACTGTTCTCGCTCAAGAGCCAATCGCAGAATCGTTTTCGCAAAATTGTTTCCATGGGCTCCGACTACCCAGCTCGTCCGAAAAATCAGGTATCGGGCTCCGCTTTCCTGCAGGGCGATCTCGCCGTCCCTTTTGGTCCGTCCATAGACACCGAGTGGGTTCGTGAGATCGTCTTCCGTATAAACGCCAGACTTGCTGCCATCGAACACATAATCAGTGGAGTAATGTATGACCCACGCGCCCAACTTCTCCGCTTCCGTTCCTAGCACTCCTGGGGCAACGGCATTGATGGCATAAGCTAATCCCGGCTCTGATTCTGCCTTGTCCACCGCCGTATAGGCTGCCGGATTGACGATTAGGTCCGGCCTGACTGACCGTACCAGAGTAGAAACTGCAGTGGCATCGGCCAGATCACATTCAGCGTAATCGACGGCGTGGACCTCCCCCAAGGAGGCCAAGGCACGTTGAAGCTCGAACCCAACCTGACCGTGCTTGCCTGTTAACAGAATTCTCATCGAGGTCAGGGGCTGTAGTGCTCGTCGAGCCAGTGACGATAGGCACCGCTGGTGACATTTACAACCCAACTCTGGTTCTCAAGGTACCAGGCGACCGTTTTACGGAGGCCCGTTTCAAAGGTCTCCCGAGGCTTCCAGCCCAGCTCACGCTCAAGTTTCGTGGCGTCTATGGCATAACGACGATCATGTCCAGGTCGGTCCTTCACAAAGGTGATCTGTGACGCATAGGACCGGCCATCATTTCGTGGGCGTAGTTCATCCAGATTGGCGCAGAGAGTCTGCACGACATCCAGGTTGGCCATTTCGCTCCGACCGCCGATATTATAGGTTTCACCCACAAGGCCGCTTTGAAGCACGAGACCGATGGCTCGGCAGTGATCGTTCACGTACAACCAGTCCCGCACTTGCAATCCATCCCCATAGATCGGAAGTGGTTTCCCAGCTAATGCATTCAAGATGCAGAGCGGGATCAGTTTTTCCGGAAATTGGTAGGGACCATAATTATTCGAACAATTGGTGGTCAGAACCGGCAGGCCATAGGTATGGTGATAGGCGCGGACGAGATGATCGCTGGCCGCTTTGCTGGCCGAATAGGGGCTGTTGGGCTCGTAGCGATTCCTTTCACTGAAAGCCGGCGCATCTTGGGTCAATGAGCCGTACACCTCATCGGTAGAGACATGCAAAAACCGGAAACGCTGTTTGGCTTCGCCTTCCAATGCACCCCAATACGCGCGCACCGATTCAAGCAAGTGAAAGGTGCCGACGATATTGGTCTGGATAAATTCACCGGGCCCATGAATGGAGCGATCAACATGACTTTCAGCGGCGAAATTAATGACGGCTCGCGGACGATGCTCCATCAACAGTTTGTCAACGAGCCCAGCATCGCCGATATCACCCCGCACAAAGATGTGCCGCACGTCGCTTCCAAGACTGACAAGGCTCTCGAGATTCCCCGCATAGGTCAACTTGTCGAGGTTGACCACCGGCTCATCATGCCGCGTCAACCAGTCGAGCACAAAATTTGCCCCAATAAACCCTGCCCCACCAGTGACCAGAAGGCTCATCTGACCAGTGATACCCTTATGAACCGTAGCGGATCAAGCCACAAGTCGTGAGCATAGGCTCGACAGAGTCTCATCATGAGACACGTTGAGGGATGACAGGTTGAAAGCTCGGCACCAGTCGTTTGAGATCCTGCAATAGCTCCTCTTCATCACAATGGGGGAGATTCGCCTGCAACATCTCCAGCCATTGATCCAGCTCACCGACGGAAACCGGAGCCCCACTCGCTCGATTGATCTTCGCATGGGCCGTGGGTTCGACTTGCTCCTGTTCCTCAAAGAGTTCTTCGTACATCTTTTCCCCAGGCCGCAGGCCGGTGTAGACAATGTCAATGTCCTTCCCCGGAACCAGGCCAGCCAAGACGATCATATTCCTGGCCAAATCAGCCACCTTGATCTGTTCTCCCATATCGAGAACAAAGACTTCCCCTCCACGCCCCATTGCACTGGCCTGGAGCACCAGCTGCACTGCCTCTGGAATTGTCATGAAAAACCGTTTAATCTCCGGGTGGGTGACGGTTACAGGCCCCCCTTTGCGGATCTGTTCAGTGAACAGAGGGACGACGCTCCCGTTGCTGCCCAGCACATTCCCGAACCGCACCACCATAAACTTTGTGAGACCGGGACCATTGAACTCCTGCATCATATGCTCGGCGATTCTTTTGGTCACACCCATGACGCTTGATGGATTGACCGCCTTGTCCGTGGAAATCATGACAAATCGGCTGACACCTGCCTTCACAGCGGCCTCGGCGACCACGCGAGTGCCTAAGATATTGTTTCGAATCGCTTCCTTCGGATTCAGTTCCATCAGCGGAACATGTTTGTGCGCAGCGGCATGAAACACAATGTCGGGGACGGTGTGGCGGAACACTTCCGCAACGCGGTCTGGGACGGTCACATCTCCAATGACCGGGACAATCTTTACTGTCGGGAAAACTGCGTGTAACTCTAACAGCAGTGAATGCAGCGTATTCTCGTAGCGTTCGAACAAGACCACGGCCTGGGGCTTGTACTGGGCAATCTGCCGGCAGAGCTCCGATCCGATCGACCCGCCTGCCCCAGTTACAAGGAAAGTTTTCCCACTGACATGGGGGGAGAGCTCGTGAAAATCCGTCTTGATCGGCTCGCGTTGGAGCAAATCATCGACGCTCATTGGTCGCACCTGTTGTAGAGAGACCGGATCACCGAGCAATTGTTTGACATCGGGTAGCGTCTTGATCGGCACCGAACAGCCTTCTGACGCTGCGAGTATCTTTTGTTTTACCGTTGTGGAGCCAGAAGGAATGGCCACGATAATCTCGCCGACCTTCAACCGTTCGGCGGCCTTCTTGATATCAGCTATGACTCCCACCACAGGAATCCCATGAATAGTCATCTTGCGTTTGATCGGATCATCATCGACAAAACCAACCGGGCAACAGTGATAATTCGCATCGTACAGCATATCCCTGACTAATAACTCCCCCGCATGTCCTGCGCCGACGATCAAGACACGTCGCGCACTCGGGTCGAATATCTGAATCCACTCCCGGAACCCCCGCACCGCCAATCGAATCCCTGCTAAATACAACGCCGTCAACAGACCCGTCAGAATGATCACGGATCGAGGATACTGCGCCACACCGCCAAGTTTATGGACTACCGCATAAAACACCGCCGAGCTACTCAGTGCGGCCAGCAGAATTCTCCACAGATCCCGAAGATCGACATATCTCCAGAGTCCTCGCTGAATCCCAAACAACCATAAGCCGACACCATAGATGAGCAGCACGGCAGGCACGAAATCCCACATGATCCTCCGATACCCGCGAGGAATCGCTCCATCGAACCGCAGCGCAAATGCCGTCAGGTTCGCCGCACAAATCAACAGCAGTTCCACCCCAATGACGAGACTCGGGCGGTACTGGAGTACCCGGTCTCCAAATCTTCTCGTGAGGGAATGGAAAAGTTTCGCGGCTGACTGTTTCATGAGCTGATTGGCACTGCGACGTTGATCCCTCGTTCTTGGAGCATGGTGTCAGCGGCCTGAATAACCCGATGCACAGACAATCGTTGGAGGCAATCGCTGAGGCTGTTTATGTGACGATCACATCCTTCCGCAAGGCACGGTACGCACTCCCCCTCGCCCTGGAGCAACAACACATTCCCCTGCCGCTGCGATCCTTGTTTACGCCAGGGGCTCTGTGCATCTGAGGGAAAGTCCTTCGGCCAAGGTCCCCACTTCACAGGGTTGGAAGGGCCAAACAGCACAACGGATGGCACGCCGATAGCAGCAACCATATGACTGACGGCCGTATCCGTCCCGACATATAGTGCAGCCCGACTTAAGAGATAACCAAGAGCCGGCAGCGTCACCCGACCGATCAAATTGACCGTCTTGGGGAGCCCTTGGATAATCTGATCACAATACGACTGCTCAGCCGATTCAACTCCGGTCACAGCAACGATCAGGCCACGATCGACTAACCACCGTCCAAGCGCCACCCATCCATCAACGGTCCATGTCTTATAGGCAAACTTCGGCGACACATGCAACACCGCATAGGGCTGAGCACTCCGGATATCAGGAAACAGGGCATGAACAGATCGTGCATCCTCGTCCGTCCAACTCACCACGGGAGTACCAAGTGGTGCGATATCCAACGGCGTAAGCAGCCTGAGATTCATGGCAACCGTATGAGTATGGAGATTATCAAACGGGATCCAGTGATTCAGCAACCTCCGCTTCCACCAGGATTTCTTATCGGGCAATAGCGTCCCTACGCAATACCGTCCTGCAACCCAGGCATGAAAGGTCGGACGGTCTCCTGCAAGCACCGACAGAGCGACGTCGTAACGTCGCCACAGCGAACGCAGTAAGGCGAGATGCGACCATATCGCCGGACGTTCGGCAATCGTCCACACTCGTCGGATATCCCTATTACCAGAGAGCACACCCTCAGTCCCTTCGAATACCAGCATGTCGACCATCACATGCGGCAAAGCAGCCCTGAGCGAACGAATGACCGGCGTGGCTAACAGAACGTCCCCGATTCGACGCGTACAAACGACCAACACACTCTGAAGATCCCGATTCATGTTGTCGCCCGCCGCAGCGTCACAGATTGATCATCAAGGACCGTGGCCTGATATTGCTCGAGCCCAACGGCGGCTCGCACCGTCGAGGAACGCAGGAGATCATCCAGGCGTTTCTGATTGTCTTGTAACCTTCTGCGATCTTGCTCAGGATGCCACAAATGAAATACCGTGGCGGCGAAGCGCGCACTCTTATGCTTCACTCCGGCATGGAGCAGTCGGATGACCAAATCGGAATCCTCAAGCCCCCATCCTTCATACGATTCGTCCAGTCCATTTACCCGGATGAGGTCCGTACGCCATGCAGAAAAGTTGCACGTCTTGATGCCTTCCCAACGATCAGACGTCCATTTTCGAAACGGACCATCCGGCAATTCCATCAATGGAAGTACACGATTGACGTCTCGCTTTGACCAGGACAGGAGCCAATCGAGTCCGCGCCAGGTATGAATCAATTCCTGTTGGTGCAGCACACGGTGCGTGAGTCCAACTGAGAGCAACACACGATTGGCCCCGAGAAAATACCCCGGTTCGGCAAGTTGTCTATGGGCACGCACGAAATGACGGGAAGGAACACAATCTCCGTCCGTGAACACAATATAGTCGGCCAGGGTCGATGCCACGGCACGATTGCGAATGGCAGCGGCTCGAAACCCACGGTCCTCATGCCAGACATGCGTCACTCGGAACGGCGCGCGCCGTGCAAATTGCTGTACGACATCCGTCGTGTCCTTCTTCGATCCATCATCGGCAACCACAAGCTCAAAATCGTGATCGCTTTGGCGACAATACCCTTCCAGCACCACTGCCAGGGCATCCGGCCGATTGTATGTCGTGACGATCAACGCAGTGTTCATTTGGAGGTCGCGTCATCGGGACGTCGAAGCGGTCCTTGTTTAGGATACGGCCACAGCTCCTGTTGCTCGAACCGTTTCGCATACCGATAGAACGTGCCCTCAAAATTTCCGAACGCGATGACAAATCCCGGCCAGCCATCGAGGAACCCCCGCTTCGCCAGATAGTGCTTGAGGAACGACCATACGCCGTGCCCCAGGGCCGCTCCCATCGACACTCGACGATCGGCGAGCTTGAGCACACCCAGCGAGGAATAGCGATTGGCCTTTTTCACAACCTCTTCAAAGTCTCTGAACGGAACCTGCCAAATTGCCTGCTCCAAGCGGCCAACGGGCTTGCTTGTCAGCAATTCATATCCCTCGTGAACAGGCGACTCCGCATACTTCATCGCCCCTTTCCGAAATAATTGCGGTTGGCGAAAATTCGGGTACCAGCCGGAATGTTTGATCCAGCGCCCCATGAAGTAATTCCGCCTGGGCACAAAATAGGCGTCGTGCGCGGGAGTTCCAGACAAAATCGCTAGAATTTCGTCCCTGACCTCTGGCGTACATTGCTCGTCTGTATCGATGCTGAGCACCCAGTCGTGGGTGCACGCCTGGACCGCGCGATTCCGCAGATGGCCGAACCCTTCGAATGGAATCTGAACTACTCTCGCTCCCAACTCTCGCGCAATCCGGTCAGTCCCATCTGTGCTGTTGGAATCGGCCACCACGATCTCGTCCGCCCATAGGACACTGTTCACCGCATCGGCAATTTTCCCGGCCTCGTTGTAGGCGATTATATAGGCGGAAATTTTCAGCATACTCGCTCCCAAACCGTAAGCTTCCCCCATCCAGCAGGCACTATCGATAGAGAACGTTCAACTCCAAATTTGATCCAAAAGATGGCTGGAGTCCAAGGCTGAACGCGGTTGGCCCTGTCAAGAAACCGTTCCCGACAGATGGGCTTATATCTGAATGTGCTACAGGTCTGTTGAAGTGTGAGTGCGCCATCCTCATCCGCGATGGGTTGCCTATAGCACAGCATGAGCGGTGAATAAATCGTACTTTTCTATACGGTAACAGCCTTCATTTCCAAGAAAATCGACCATGTTCTCTTCCTCCATGCATCGACATGCCAAATTGGCGAGTCTCTTGAGCACACCACGACTGTATTTGGCGAAGCTTTTTGATTTTCTTCAATTTTCGCTCCAGCCAGCCTTGTTGCAACAATCGGTAATTGCGGCGGTTGCCCAGACCATCTTTTTCCGACAGTCCTCTTTCCTGCTTCAGAGCTGATTGAGTAATAGAGCCGTAATGATGCAGCCAAGATCTACCGGTCATCCCGATAGGAATTCTAGCCTTATCCACTTCATGAAAAAACATGGTATCCTCATAGCCCAGCAATTTTGGTATCGGTTGAAAATAACCGATCTCCAGCCAAACAGACTCATGGACAGCAAGACACACAGCATGCCGACCGCCTATTCGGAGAGCATCTTTCATTTTCACCATAGCATCTTCTGCGAATGCATCAAAATCGTAGTCCAGCGGCCCCTCAATCAATGCCGGCGAAATGATTTTCAAACCATTTGCTTCGGCAACATCGATCAGGTTTTCGACCCACCCACGAGATACAAGCACATCGTTGTTCATGATAATTGTCCATTCGGATTGAAGCGCCAACGCGCCCTGGTTCCATGCAACACCACAACCCAAGTTGGACTTATTAAATATCCGCCCGCCCAATGGCAGGGTATTCAAATAGTTTTTCGTGTCGTCGCTTGACCCATTATCGACAACCACCAAGCGACTCACATCAAGTCCGTGCTTAACCATGCTGTCAATACATTGCCGAGTGTAATTTACCTGATTGTAGCAAGCAAACGTGATCGAATATTTAAGTGGATTCATTTTTCTCACTACCCTGGCCTACAGCATGATGAACAAGCAACGAACTTATGAAACACGTAAACATGAGGGCATGAAAGGAGGCCGTGAATTTCAAATTAAACACCTCGGTGGTCATACCACTAATGAATGTGCACGCTAGATAACCGAGTGCAAGTACGGCAATTTTTTGAGCTTGCTGAGAGCCTCCGTACAAACTGCGGATAAAAAACAGTGCCGGAATTACAAAGAGCGCACTACTCGACAGCAAGCCCCAAACCCCTGAACGAACCATATTGGTTGCAATTTCATTATGAAAGCCGGAGTGCAGAGCAAATTCTTGAGTTTGTTGAAGCGCGTAACGGTTCAAGTCAGGGCTGTTGATAAACGCCGCAAATCCATGATCGCCAAAGCCAGACCATGGATTCTGAGAGAATAAAAAAACCGCCATGCGCAAAAAAGACAATCGATCTCCCACCGATGTCTGCGGGTTCAGCGTATCCCAGTGGTAGGAGATTATTTCTTGCACGGCCACGTCCAACCGCTGCTGCAAGGTGGCGGACAAATAGTAACTGCCACTCGCCAGCAATAGTATGCCTATGAACACTGGAGCTCGATAACGAGTCAGTCTCAAATGTGACCACATGTATAGAACCAGAGGAAGCGCCAGCCACCCGGTGCGACTGCCTGATACAATTGACAAATACACGCCCACAATAAAGCCTGTGGTCTTATAAACTCTCACTCCCCAGTCATCGCGCCCATACAAATCAATTGATAATAAACAACACAGCCCCAAGGTCATATTCAAACTGCCGAATGTCAGCGGATCGACAAAATAAGTTGTCTCGCGAAAATGAACCGGATCGTTCAGATGCCCCCAAGGGCTCTCAGGATTTAAGGTGACAACAATACACGTAATTAATATGGATCCTGGAATTACGCAAACCATCGACCTGAACACATCGAAGCGTTTTTGAAACAAAACCAACAATATCGGCATAGACAATAAAAATCGTGCCGGACTGTCATAATCGCGACCAACATAATCCTGCCGCCAAGATTGCCCTAAGAAAATTGCAATAACGGGCAAAGTAAATAGGATAACAAAACACCATAACCAGTTATGGTGTTTGGGGAATGTCGGCGAGTCACCCTTAGCGATCACGCTCAACATGATAAAAATTGCCGCCGCGCTGCTGGCAAACAGAATCCCGCTTATCCAGCCTTTGATCGTCAATACAAACAATGGCGATACAGCCAGCAACGTTTGCAGCCCATAGGAGAGGTTGGCCATATCCAAGACTTGCCTCACTACCCTCTTTTCCATTGAATGAAGCTCCCCTCAGCGAGCTAGGGATAAATCACAAGTTGAAATAGAGCGCTTCAAGTAAGAGCCGATTAGGCTTTGACGGGTATCCTGGAAGAGTCTTCGGTGGGAACAGCTTCTACCTTTTTCTTACCCTCTTTCCCTGTTTGTTCCAGAATGGGGGATGTGCGCGTTCTCCTCCGCTCCAGCATAGAGACGAGCATTGCGAGTAGGACAAACATTCCCCCCCACGCACCAAGAATGATGAGTCGCACATTGTCCGTCGAGTGGTGGTATGAAACAGCTAGCCCCCCGCACAGAATCATAACTCCATACTCTGCGAGCACGGTCCGGCGATGGCTCCATCCGCTCAGAACTACCCGCTGGTAATAATGCTCCCGGTGCGCTTCCCAGATCCTTTTCCCACGTAGAACCCGTTTGACCAATGTCATGGTCGCATCCACAATGAATGGGGAGAAAATCATGATCGGGACCCATATCTCGAACAATCTGTCTCGAACCCCAAGAATCATCAATGTGCCTGCCAAAAACCCAACCGTGATACTTCCCGCATCACCCATAAAGATACGCGCGGGCGGAAAGTTATGCATGAGAAACCCCAGCGCACCCATCGCAACAAATGTGGAGATGATCAGCATGACTGGGAACTGTGCCTCCCATCCCAAATAGGCAAGAAACCCGAAGCCCCAAAACGTCATTCCACCGGCGAAGCCGTCCATACCGTCCATAAAGTTGTAAAGGTTGGCCATCCAAACCAGCAGCAAGGCGCTCACGGGGACTGCCGCCAGGCCGAGGTGAATTGTAGGCCCTCCGGGAATGGGGATAGCGGACACGGTTAACCCGACACCGGCGATAACGATACAGGCGGCGGCAACCTGCACGCTCAAACGGAGACTGGCGGGAAGCCCAATACAGTCGTCGATGAATGACACTACGAAGACGAGTAACATGGATAGGACGATCCACAAGCTCCCTGACGCCACTCCTTTCGGCAACACGGCCTTTGAAGGTTGGGTAATTGCCAATAGACTCGCAACCAGAATAAGTCCGATCACGACACTGCCGATCACCGCTAACCCTCCAGTCTGGGGAGTCGGCATGGCGTGTAAGGTCCGTTCGTTGGGATGGGCAAGAATAGACAGGAAAGATTTCGGTGAACAGAGCCGCTTCGTGATCCACCATGCGACCACAAACGCAACCAGAGCTGGGAAAGCCATCAGCATGATTGCCTCATGGTACTCCGTGTTTGTGTCCTTGTCAGCATGTGAGTGTACTGAGTGCGGATGATTCCCAAAATCACGAGTGCGGTATCAACAGGGCGCGACTGAACTGAGTCACAGGGGGCAATGCCCCATCCCAACCGCTCTCCTGTGTCATACGACCACTACCCGATTGGCTATAGTGGCACGGAACCAGTCGGCGGTCTCCGCAAGACCTTGATCGACGGAAAACGGAGGGTGCCAGTCCAACTCTTGCCTGATTTTCGATGGGTTGACTTGGAGAGACTCAACCAGACGCTCAACCACCATCTGCTTTCCAACAACTTGCCCCAAACTACGGAGTATCGGGATAGGCAATGGCCAAAGATGTGTCCGTAACCCCAATGCCGCGCCGAGTCGCCGAATCAAGTCTGGAGTAGACACATCCTCGCCGTCACTAACCAAATAGGTTCGACCTGCCGCTCTATCGTCCCGGACGGATCGGATGAGAGCATCAACCAGATTCCCCTGGTAGATAAGACTGCGTCGGTTTTCTACTAGAGCAAATGGCAGCGGAATTCCCTTTTGGACGATCTTTAGCAGTTGCAAAAAATTGCCTCCCACACCGGGACCGTACACCAGCGGCGACCGAATCACGACGATCTCAAGACTCTTCTGGGATGAGATCATTGCTAGAGCCCGCTCTGCTTCCCACTTTGAAACACCATACGGCTCCTGCGGACTTGCGAAATCCTCTTCCGTAAACGGCGCGCTGCTCTTCTCGCCATTCACCTTGATCGAGCTCATGTACACGAATCGACGGACTCCCTGTGCGACCGCGGCCCGTGCAAGCCGTTCGGTCCAGTCTGTGTTGACTCGATAGAATTCGTGACGTCGATCGGACTCGTGGCCAGCCATAACGTGGACCCGCGCCGCCAAGTGGATGACCACCTGCACCCCCTTGAGCACTTGTTGCAATTCGGCCACCGTCGATTGATCGTGTAAGACCACCCAGTTGAGACCACCGGGATGAGAATGTTCTTGCGGTGGTATTTTGCTTGGATTTCGTATCGTCCCTCGCACCTCGTACCCGGCCCCAAGAAGATTCAGACTTAACGCTCTACCAATGAACCCCGTTGCCCCGGTAACGAGTATCTGTTGTCCCATCTTAACTCAGACATGCCAGGTCAGCCTGGTCGAATTGAGGCACTTCGGTATGAGGAGAACCTTGCCTATCTGCCCACCGGCTGCGCAGATCGACCACATCACCAAGACTGCAGATTCGGCTCTTCACTTCACCAGAAACTCCAATAGCTTGGCGGGGTATTTGGAAGAAATCTTCAAGATGTTCGTGTGGATCCCGTTCTCTCGACAGGCGCGTAAGACTTCTCGATTGAGCAAGAGCGTACTGCGCCAACCGCCGGTGCTGATGCCACCAACCCGCATCCGCACCAGCGTTTCCGGAAGACTGCGGTAGACCAACCTCTTCTCGTGAAAGATTCGTGCGCAATACTCAAAATCGCCGGCGATGCGGTAGTCTGTGCGAAACAGCCCGAATCGCTCATAGACATGTCGTCTGAGAAAAAGCGCCGGATGAGCCGGCATCCACCCCCATGCAATCCGGTCAGGTGTAAACCGTGCGGATCGATATCGGCGAACGGTACGCGTGGGATGCTCCGGCCGGAAAAACTCCACATCCCCCAACAGAGCATCCAGCCCTTCAGCTTCCATGACCGTCATCACGCGGGACAGCACCGCTGGCTCAGCATAGACATCATCAGCATTCAGAAAGCCGATCACATCGCCGGATGCGAGCATCAGCCCCTTATTCATCGCGTCATACACCCCCAGATCCGGCTCAGACACCAGTCTCGAAATCCGCCCAGACGATTGCCGCACGATCTCCACGGTCTTATCCTGTGAAGCGCCGTCGATAACAATGTGCTCAAGATCGGAATACGTCTGTGTCGCTACTGAGCGGATCGTACTCGCGACGGTCGACGCGGCATTGTAGGCCACTGTGACAATGGTGATCTTCATGACACGACCTTCAACATGGGACGGTGACCGCCTTGTCCTGCCCGATCCAATACATTCAAATACAGCGCCCTATAACGTTCAGAGACGTCCCTGAGATCGAACTCTGCTTCGACCTTTTCACGTGCCCGCTTCGACAACGCGCACCAGCGCTCTTTGTTTTCCAAGACCCACTGCATGCCGTGAGCCAGATCAAGCGACTCAAACGATCTCGCCAGATAGCCGTTCCCTCTATGCTCGATCAGATCCGGCATCCCCCCGATATTGAACGCCACACAGGGCGTGCCGCACGCAAGCGCCTCCATCACCGTATTGGACAAGTTCTCTTGGAGTGACGGTACCACCACAACATCAACAGCTGAGGCCAACAGAGCCAAGGTCACGTCATCGTTCAAAATACCCATATAATGGACCGGCAAACCGAAATCCGGCGGAGAGATCGGTCGTGACGCGCCAACAATCACAACCTCACAGTCGTCGCGATGTTCTTGAGCCATGCGAAATGACCGCAGGGCTTCCTGGAGCGCGTGAAACCCTTTGCGTTTGTCGGTGGTGACATTGAGCGTGCCGAACAAGATCAGTCGCTTCCCAGTCGGAAGTCCGAGCAGTTCCCTTGCCCTCTGTTTATCAAACGCCCGAAATCGCATGATGTCTAGCCCGTTGGGAATAACCTCGATGCGCTTGTCGGAAAACAGTGCACTCTTTCGTGCGCACTCGGCAAGCCATCGGCTGGGGGTCACGACGGTCAGCGAAACCTCAGCCCATTTCCGCCGTTTCTGTTGCCACACCAATCGTGACAAGTCCGTCTCCCGAGAAGAGCCAAGCGCTGGACACTTCCCGCATGTTCCGACATACCGCCCACAGCCATTGTCATAGTGGCACCCGCCTGTAAACGCCCACATATCATGCAGCGTCCACACGACAGGCGCTCCGAAATCGGTGAGAGCCGACGGATTTAGAAACCCCCCTGCCACCCAGTGCAGATGGACAATGTCAGGCTTCATCCGTCGCACACGCTTCACATAATTCCCAGGAAGAAGCCCCGGGTAGTAAATGCCGTTCCCACGCTTGGAATAGAAATACGTCGGTAAAATATCGAATTGCGGTCTCACGACCCCTAACAAAGTCTCGAAACGGTTGCGCGGACCCTCTACGTAGGGATCATCGCTGCTCTTTGACTGCACAAGCATCTGGGACTCGATGCCGGCCGCTCGAAGGCCACAGTGAAGCCGATACGCCGCTCGCGCCGCTCCGCCACGAATATCATAGGTGTTCATCAGCAACGGTCTCATGAATCGAACGTATCGACTCCCAATCTGAAACCGTTCATAAGAAGGCTCAACCCGCCTGACGCAATATCACCCATTAAGCGCTCTCCATATCGGTCTCAACACTGTCTTGATTGGTTCGACGATGGGATGCACAACACGAGACCACCGTTTCGAGAGTTGCTCCTGCCGACGCGCTTTTTCCCAGTTTGGCTCAGCATTGGTTTTCTGGAAAATCTGCGCATGCCTGACACCAGGTATGGTGCCAACATATCTGCAGCCGAGCGAAGGAACGATATGGCGGAATGCATACCGTAGATGGAACGTCTGAGGCAGATGGCATTTAATATCCGGATAAAAGCAATTCGCTGTCACGACATATCCTCGCACATGGACATGATCAAGCAAGTGTCCGAAGACGTCCAACGGATCGATGATGTGCTCCAATACGTCTTGCGCGATAATGCAGTCCGCACGACCTGACAGTGCAGCCACAAAGGTCAGATTCGTAAAATTTCTGGAGACTGCGAGGGCAAGTTTTCTCGGAAATGGCTCAACAACCCTCACTTGCGAATTTGGACAGAGGGCAGCAATCTTTCTGGCAAGGGAACCATACCCGCCTCCATAGTCATAAATCACCTCAAAGGCATGCCCAGCTAGCCAATTGGCAATCCGGTCACGATGACGCTTCGAATCCGGGTCACATTCCGTGAAAAGACCGTTCAGCAACCATACCGGTGATTTATAGAACTTTGAAACCGCCTCCTGGTCAGTCTGTGCATAACCGGCGCCGGCACTCTCCCATGCGCGATCCATCAACTCCCAGAGTTTCGACAGATCAAGGTCTCTGCCTTGAAGTTGTGAGAAATACGCCAACTCATCACAAGCCAACTCTTGTTCGGGTACATCTATCTGCAGAATACGCATGGTGTTTCGGCACCGTATGGGGATCTCATCTTCTCACGAGACCTGTCGGCGACCATCGCAGCCCGGAAGCCAAACGCCTCCTCACCCATCGAAACATCGCACCCAGCTGACCACCCGTCTGCCTGAACAGGGCCTTCTTCACCAGAGCATAGTCATGGTCTATGATCTGTGGCACGGTCGGAAACGACACCGGCTCCTCCGAGATCGGCTGCCGCGACAACGTCCATCGCAACACACGCGACCCGTGTGTACCGCTGTCAAAACCGATATTTCTCACAAAAGATCGTGGGGGGAAGAGCGCCATCCCGCCTCTCAAGAACACACTCAGATACCAACGGATAGCCCACGAATCGATCTTCCCGTCCAACTGCATCTGTAACATCGTCGCATAGTCGAAATGGTCATCCAGATTAAACCGTTTCCTCAACGCACCATCATCACGAATCTTTTCCCAGCTTTGCGCCGTTGGATCGAACTGCTTCCAGGCCCTTTCCCAAGTCCCCCATCCCCAGGATGTCACGAACGGCACAAACAGCGCCTCTGTCCGCCCGGCGAATTCAGACACATGGGCAATATGGCCGGAGATCTGCATGACACGGGCATCGTGCTCATAGCATGTCAGCGCATCGTTCATGTAGGACAAAAACCTTGAGGACGTCACCAAATCATCTTCCACCACGATGACACGGCCATACTTCTCACACAGACCAGTGACCCCATCGATAATGGAACTGGCTAAACCATAGTTTGTCGGTCGCTCGATGATCGTGACAGACTGAAACCCGGTGATGGTTCTGATAAAAGACCGGACCTCCTCAACCGGCTGCCGTGACGCTTCGTGTCTGGGCGCATCGGAAAAGATGTGAAGCGGAGTTCCATCGGCAAATCTATTAGCCGCCAATGCTGCGACGGTCTGCCTGGTGAGATCAGGACGGTTGTAAACGAACAACGCAACAGGTGCGCGGGACACTACTGATCCTTCTGCGGTAACGAGATCGCTTTGAACCAAAAGAGAATATAAGGCTTCAGCCACGCCAGAAACCACAAAGGTCCCTTATGCCGATACGTAAATACTCCCCATGCCTTGATCGGGAACCCCTTCGGCCCGAGCAATTGCTTCCATTGTGTCAAGAGTGGTGCCTGGTTGCCCGCATGAACTCCTAGTTGATCATTGGCTGTGCAGGTCCCGTAGTAACCTGGCGCAATGGAGACCCGGCATCCGCTCTTGATGGCCCGCAAGCCATAGTCGAGATCCCCCATACTGTGCACAAAAGCAGCATCGAGATTTCCGATTCGCTGGACGACAGATTGAGGAATCAACACGATGTTGCCGTTCATCGTATCGCACGCGAGCGGCCTCTCCATATCCGGAGGTACTTTCTCCCATGAGATCAAGCCCGTCGGCTTTCGATACCGACTCCATCCACCGTACGTAAAGCGACCTGTCTTCGGATCGCGGGTGCTGCCGACGACGATGGTCGCATCGCATGCATCCCGAGAAACTACCCGGTAGACATCCAGCAGACGCATCAATGCGCCCTGATCAAGCAGGGTATCGTCATTAAGCCAGAAATAGAAATCATAGTTCCTGTTGATCGCCTCTTGAAATGCCCATCGCACACCGCCGCACCAAAACAAGTTCCCATCTCCGGCGAGGATGGTGGCTTGAGGAAAGAGATCGTGAACCGCTTGCGCCGTTCCGTCACTCGACCCATCGTCCACAACAATCAGATCCAGGGATACTCCGGGAACAGCCTGAGCTTTCAAGGAACGGATACTTTGCGTGGTCGAGACGACCCTGTTATGGCAGGCCATGAGGGCTGCGATACGCACGACGGAAACACCTTGTCCGTCGCGGACGATATCATCGGCCATCACGCTTATCGTTTCCTGAACTGCAAGACTAAACAGTCTTTTTCGCGGAACGGGAATTCGATCATCCGCAACAGAACCATCAATAGGTAGCGCAGAGGGGTGACATCCAACCAATTCCGGTGCCAATCCAATCGATGTTCCCCCGGATAGAGAGCCGCTTTTAGATTCAACCGAAACCACGATTCCGGTGTACGGCTCCATGCCTGAACCAGATCAAACCCGTGCTGATCGGCCAACTTTTCCACTACCCCGCGTGTGTAATGAAAGAGATGAAACGGCGCAAACCAGCCGCTGACCCAATTGTCCTTGAAGATGTTCCGCCACATGCTCGCTGCGTTGGGTACAGCGAGATACAGCATCCCACCATCTTTCAGGACTCTCCCAAGCTCACGAAGAAACCCGTGAGGATCACGAAGATGCTCAAATACTTGCATAAGGTAAACAACATCGAACTCATTCGCTGGAAACGGAACATGCGAAAAATCTTCCACCTTCCGCACATCATAGCCATGATTCCGGCATGCATCGACCGCATACGGAGCAATCTCTGCCCCTGATATCGCCACCCCACGATGATGGAAATCCCTCAGATAGCCGGCATGGCCACACCCATAATCGAGGACTCGCGCTCCTGTAGGGATTTCCACAAAATCACGTGGGTCCACATCGCCACTGAGCCAGTGGTACAGCTTCCTGAGATTCGGAGCGCGTGACCCCGTTCCCTGCGACAGATTGACCGTGTTATCCTGTGAATACATGTGGTAATACGAGGCCAACTCGTCGTCCGTCGGCAGTGGCACCATAGAAAAAATTGTGCATTTTTGACACTCGGCAACTCGCCACACTCCAGGCAACCCCTTCCTTCTATCGCTCAGAAGAAGCCCTCCGGTACAGTCCAATGCCTTTTCATAACAGACTGGGCAGACGCCCTTGGAAAGAGGCATCTCCCTGTAAGCCTCCTGCCTTGCCTTGGTTTCAGAAACGATCACGCTTTGAATTGGCCCTCCTCACGTAAGGAAAAGCACGACGTTAAACGCCTATTTTCGTGAGGACAATCAGGGCATGATCAGGAAATCGTGATGGCAATCCATTATATTTCTTCCGCATCACCATCCGCTTAAAATGACTCAGCACCATCCTGTAGAAAGGATAGTTATACGCAGCCGCCGCATAGGTTGGAACCCAATGTTCAAGTTTGAAGTTAGATAGGCTCTCAAAAAACAATCTGGACGGAAAAACAATATGCTCAGGATACTGGACATACCACCAATGAGCACCGGCGGCCCTTGCACTCACAGACTGAATATCGCCCGTCAGTACAATCAACTTGCCCCCCTTAACCAGCTTGCCATGGCAATTACTCAGAAAGGTCGGAATGTCATGGAGATGCTCGATCAAATCAAATGCCGTGATGATTTCAAACTGACCCGACACCTCGTCAAAGGCTTGATAGGGTGTATGCCCTTTGCCGCGTATGACCTCGCGACTGTCATCGGAATATTCCAATCCCGACGTTACACACCCGAATTTTCCAGCAAAGTCCAGTAGCTCACCCGTATTGCAACCGACATCCAAGACACGTCCTTTGTCACTAAATACCAGGGACATTGCATGCACAACCTCCGACGTTTTCAGCTGTTCAAATGGAACTCTTGACCAACGATCGCCGGCTCGAGACATCGAATACAAGGTTGTGGTCGTCGCCTCTGGAATAATATTTTGAACGAATCCGGAAGAACATTGATCGCAAACCCATATCTCAGGCCGGTGACTCAACCTGATCTTCCGGGAAGAGAAACTCACTGTTCCGCTATAGTCCGCACGATCTAACTTGCGGACACTGCTTGAATGACAGAGTGGACAGCCATTTCGCCTATAGCTATTATCCACAAGCGTGACATTCATCGTTCACAATCACGCGATAACCGGGGTTGTATTACGCTCCTCCGCCATATATTGCTAAGTCCTCTGCGCTATCTACTTCGCCCCACTCTGCAGTGTACGGCAATGCACGGACTTTGACTCCATACTCTGTGATCAGCCGTTGCAACATTCCCGTCATGTCGAGCTTGTCAGACAGTGCCGGCACCAGTCCTGCGAGCAACGATTCGACCTGTCGCCACGATACTGGGGTAAACCGCAATAGCCCCATATATTGACCTTGGACATCCTCGATCTGCTTTGGCTTCTGCCCTATTTCAAGCAAATCGCTATTGTCATCTATCCGGAATGTTTCCGCATCTGATAAGGGATCTGCAAACCGGTCCTCCCATAACGCGCGCCAATTGGGGTCATAGGTTATCGCCAGTTGGGAATTCGTATCCATCAACATCCGTACGGCACTAGCATCATAAAAAATGTCCGAGTAGCTCACCACGCAGGGTGCGTTCCTCAACCATTTAGACGCACAGGCGAGGGAACTAACCATGTTGGTCTCAGCCCAGCGTGGATTGTCGAACGGCGTGAGGCCAAACTCTTCGAGCATTTCTTTACGATACCCCCGCACAATGCCAATCTCAGTAATTCCAGCTCCCTGCAGTGCCGAAGTTTGCCATTGCAGTAGGGTTTTGCCACGTAACTCCACCATACATTTGGGTCGTTCATCCGTTAAGCATTTCATGCGGCTGCCCCGACCGGCAGCGAGAATAATGGCTCTCATCACAATTCGGTCTCAAGCGAGAGGGCGCAGGTCACCTGAGCAGCAGAGAGTGCCTTGTTCGGCCTATGGTCGACACGCTCTCCCCCCTCTCGTGTCCACGCCATACCGCATGGCTGAGCAAATCCGGCTATTTCCAGTTCCCACTTAACCATGAATCAGTGCCCGAAACCTGTTCATATCCAAGGATGAGAAGGTGCTTTCACGCTCAGGATGCCACATCCAACCTTCCCATGGCAGGGCCTCGTGACGCACAGCCTCAATCGTCCCATCTTCAGCGCGTGCCATCACCACAAACCCCGGCGGGCAATCGGCCAAAGAGACATTATGGAAGCTATTTACCTCGTCCGGCCACTCACCTGAACTTGCTGCTATTTGCAAGTGGTGACGGGTACGCACATGACCACTCACCGCCATGAGGCTACCATTCGCCCACACCGCCATCATCTGCATCCCCCGACAGATTCCTAACACAGGCAACCCGTGGTCCTTGGCATAGGCCAGCAAACGATGCTCGGTGCTGTCACGCTCAGGAACTTCACCGATATCATTCCCGCCTGAAAGCAACACCGCATCTGGATTTATGGCAAATAACCAGTCTTGTAGCCCCATCCTTTTATCATCGCGGTTAGCCTTTACGGGCACAAAAGTATTGGGCACTGGTACCGGTATGCAGCCAATAGCACTCAGCCACTGACACAAGCGCTGATCCACTGCATCGCGCCGCTCAGACCGGTCTACCCATACGTCAACCCGCTGGCTCACGGCCACTTTCACCACCGTGCTCACGCCAGCACCTCCACCCGGCGCCCGGCGCAATCCACGTGCAGGCGAGTGGCCTGCGACCAGCGCCGATACAGCATCTCTCCTGCACCGATGACTGCGGGTAAGCCCATTTCCCCGGCACGAATTGCCATATGTGAATTCGCTCCACCCCAAGCCGTAATCAGTCCTGCTATGGGACAGGCAAATAACCAGTCGAACCCAGGATCGGCATTGGGAATACAGACAATGGCTCCGACCAGTTTCTCGCGTGAACTACATCCCGCGATCGGAGCCGTGACCTGCTTTTGAGTTATGAAATTGGGCGACGCTTCCGGCAATTCAAATGCCCACACATCTTCCGGTCTCGCAATTACAGGAGGCAGGGAAAGTGCAAGCGTCTCGCTGTAGCGAGCCGCTCCTTCCTCAATGGAGCGAGCAAGCAGGCTCTTTGGATCAGCTGCCGCCACATGCAGTTCCCTGAATGCAGCGATGTCGCAGTAAGCAAGACTCTCTGTCGAAAATCCCCATTCCGCTCCGTAACTGGACACCAAGGCGAGAACATCGGATAGGTTGCGTGTGAAATGAAACTTTGCCAATTCTCTCAATTCAATTCCAGCTTGCAGGAAATTGAACAATTCAACAGGGTCCGGCTGCAGATCATGCGCTTCCAACAGTTGTACAATCTCGCGCATCTGCGGCAATGTCATTGAGAACGGTTTGGTAGTCTCTTCCAAAGGAGGGCGTTGATCCCAGTCAAAATATAGCTCCGGCGCCTCATCGTAGCGAGGCGACAAAATGTCATAGGTCCCAGGCCGTAAATGTCCATAGCGCGCCAGAAAGGTGGCTTTGTCTAGGATTGCCCGATCTCTGGCCAATTGGCTACTCACGGTAGACACACTTCCCATAAACGAATCATAGTCGGATTGTGTAAGGACCCCGACCGTGATCAACGATTTGAGCATTTGTATGGCAACAAAGCCTGCCCGTGCTAACCCGGCAAATGGCAAGGTCCCGTAACGCTTGGCGTCTTCTAGCAACCAATAGATACGCTCCAGTGGGTCCGAGCTAGAAACCAGTAGTTGCTCGCGGCGTTGTTTGAGAATATCCAATTTGGCGGCATCGGATCGCCACAGGCCATCTTGCGGATGTACGATGCGGTTCGTAAGGGTTCGAAGGCTATCGGCAATCGATCTTTGTTCCCCAGCTGAGAATCTCGCTTCTGTTAGGCACTCAAGACGTGCCGGCAGATCCAATGTGTAGCATGAAAATACAATCTCGAACTCCACCTTGTCATGCAGAGTGGGCTCGGCTAACAATCTGTCAATGTAATAATCCACCAGACGTCCGGCCAATTTCTCATCCAAATCTGCCGGAATGAATGAATTGAACGACAACCTCACATCGATGTAGGGCAACCCGAAGAAGTGCGGCATCAGCGGGAAACTACGCAGGTTCCGGTAACCGTAGTTATTCCTTTGATATGCCCAAATGGCATCTGTCACGAGCTCACGGTACAGTGACAATGCAAGCGGTTTGGGGCGCACCCCGATAATTTCGGCAGGGTTCCAATCCGGCATCACGCCGTAGACTGTGCGCCGTCCCATCAGAAAAGGATGCGAACGCATTCCACGTGCTACTTTGTCCGCAATCAATGTAAGCCTCTGCGCCTGCGCTTCAGGCGACTGACCGGCTGTCGGCATGACCAATGGACGGACCTGCAAGAGCCATAGCGTGTCCGTATCATCTTCATGGGTGACAGCAAACTCGCTATCCAGCGGTACCCCACCAAACAGTGTCAGTAATTCATCCAACAACGCCACCGTACCAACCAATTCAGGCGGAGGCGGAAACGGTGACAAAGCGGCACCCTGCCATGTTCTTCCGCCACACCCCCCTGTCACCCTGGCAGTATCTGATCCTTCACTCCAGTTCACCACTCGATAGGATGCGCACGTATTAGGATCATGGGAAAACGCCACCCCAGATCGGACAACGTGTTGCAACATGGGCTGTATCAGCACTTCATTGGCATCGACCACTGCCCCATACGAGGCAATCACCTGCTCAATCGCGCGCTCCAGCCCTTCCGCTGGTACATCCCGCAAGGTCAGATAAGCCCCGGCATTAGATGTGCTTACACCATCCTCCAGTTGGCAACTAGAGCGTACAATCAATGGAGCAGCCCCCAGAGAGGCAGAGACCTGTGCGAGACAGCTTCTGCGATCCCGCCGCCAGTCGGCCACGGTGAACAGCACGAGTCGTGCAATACGGGCAGATTTCATCCTGTGTTGTAGCTGCGCCAACGTGCCAGCTTTGGTGGTGAATCTCAGGATTCTGGATGCCATGTGCTTGCCTTACACTAATTGCGCAACCCAAATGTTGGTGAAGTACGGAATGCGGATGGTATCTTGACCCAGCCCTTTGAGATAATCCTCAATAGTCTGCACAACTGTTGGGAAATTGAGGCCAGCCTGGCGTGCCAAGGTTGCATGGGATCGCCATGCCTCCACACACTCTTCGATGGACTGTTCATGTACCACGCTGGCATCCACATGCACCACTGGGCCAAACAAACCGCTGTCCTCAATCACCGTTGTCTGATTTTCCCGGCGCGTACCATAGCCATAGCCCGGCACCAGCGCTTTGATAATGGATTCGATACGGTCCTGTATCGGGTCATCCAATTGACGATGGTTCCACATGCAAGCGAACCAGCCATTCGGCCTGAGAATACGGGCAGTTTCCTTAAGAGCCACCTGACGGTCGCATACATTGAATGAACTACCAAAGGTGACCATATTAAACGACTGGCTTGTTTGGCCGGTCTGTTCACCCGTGCCCTCAAACCAGCGCACATTCGGTAACGAAGCCGTGCGCTTGATCCCGTTGGCACGCATCGCATTATTGGGTTCCACTGCCGTGACATCAAATCCTCGAGCTGCAAGCATCAACGTCAAATGAGCCACTCCAGCCCCGATGTCACAAACTGCACCCGACTTGAGACCGGCAATAGACAGCATGGCGTTTATAGCCGGGCTCGAATAATCTGGACGCTTGAGATAGGCATTCGCCAAAGTAGTGTAATCCCATTCAGTTTTCATCGAAAGTTTTCCTTCTTGAGATGTTTCATCAAATCTTCCGCCACTGCATCAACCGATTTCGATGGGTCAAATTCAAGAACCCAATCTGCCGATTCCGGTTCATCGATGGGCAAATCCAGTCCAGCCACATTTGAAAGTTCACCGACATCGAAACGCCGGTATATATCTTTGGAGTCACGGCGGCGAAGTTCTTCCACTGGCACTTTTAGGTATACCTCAAAATAACCAGGCAGATTTGCCCGATTCCAAGCATGGATTTCGCGAAACAGGGAGATGGTGGCAATCACCACCGTCACCCCCTGTCCAGCAAGGATTCGGCACAAATGTGCATACTGAAAAGCCAGTGCCAACCGCCCTTCGCGACCGTGGTTCTGGGTATTGGCCGCCGTCGCACCAAACACATTACGCAACTCATCACCATCCAAGAATACAACCGATTCCCCACCCACACGAAGCCGCGCAACAATCTCACGCGCCAGCGTTGTTTTTCCCGCTCCTGAAAGTCCCGTGATCCAATATACTGCCGCGTGTTTCACGCGTTATGCCAACCATTAAAATTCTTAAAAAGGTTCCTATACCGCCACACAAAGCCCCTCACACTTGAGGGAAGGCGGATATCGTGTTTTTCCATGGCACGAATGACTCTCCACCACGGCTTGACGGTAATCCGCCTGACCAGTCCCTGGATCTTCCGAATGCCACCACCGTCTTTAGCCTCAAGCATCAGCTCTTCTAACCCCTGTAATAGCGCAAAGGTTTCATATGCGGAATAGCCGGATCTTTTCAGCATATCCTCATCCAGCGACAAAACAAATTGTAGAACTTGAGTCCTATTGCCCCCAATATCCTTATCATCACTTTCGACGTGCCAGAAGTTTGATGCAACCGGAAGGTGCTTATAAAAGCCAAGCACACTCGCATGCGGCATGTAACTTTTCTTGAAGGCTTTCACCTGTTGCTCATAGCCAAAACATGCAAGCAATCTGCCAGTGCCTTCAGCAATTCTCGCGATATTGGCCGCCTCATCTGAAGATTGCCACGAACCGACTTGACTGGCCCGATTAATCAACTCCGTGTCTTCAGGATGCTGCTCTCGATATTTCTTTTCGGCAATCGCAGCCTGCTCAAATGTAGAGTTTTCAAGCGCATCCATAATTTCCCGTTCTTCCGCTTGAATCCCCACGAAATGCAAGATGTCCCTGATCGTACGGTTGGCGTCCCGCTTGTAATCTTCGAAACGAAAAAACCTGAAATTCGACTGTTGCAGCCAGACTTCGTTAAACAGACACCATGTATCGATCTTATTGCGTAACGTGTATGGATCCGGAAAATCCAAAAACTCGCCGAAAGCCATTTCTGGCGATTCGCGACGATACCGAGACAACAGGGCGTCACGCGGGTCACGCACGAAATATATGATCCGATGCGCCTGATGCCTAGCGGTCGGCCAATGATGTGTCCACTCAATTTCGATATCCTTACGGAAATCAAATACTTGCCGTGAGCTAAGAATCGGAAGCCATTTTTTTAGTCGGGTTTCGGCTGGGTTAAGCGTATAGCCTTCTGGCATGGAAGGTTCCCACATTTCACCCATAGTCTCTCGGTATGTCTTTATGCCAAGTTCAAGAAAGCAATTGATTAGCCAGGTGGCTCCTGACGGCTCACGCGGGGAAATGAGGTACAGTTTTTCCGGCTTCATCTATACGCGCGTACTTTTCATCAAGAACTATGACTGGGCCAACCTGTGGAAACTCTTATGATACGAATCGACAACGGTTCCAACATGAGGCAGCACAGAAATATTGCGGCGATCATGCTCTCCACAATCAGAACACCTGTGATATCAGTAATGAAATACCCAACGAGCACAGCAAACACGGAAGCTGCCAGCAAAAATGTAGCCCGTGCCGCCACTCTTTGAATTTCCTGTTTGAATCCCACAATAACACCGATCATTCGCACATACCGATGATATTCAGCCCACGCATTGTAGGCTGTAGTTAGCGACAATCCGATCCCTGCACCCCATAGGCCCAAAAAGGGGATCAAGGTCATTGATGCGATACAGTTCAGCACCGCCAGATTCAGGTGCATCCGAAAGATAAAGCCTAGATCACGAATTCCAATCAGAGCGCTGTACAAAGGGCCAGCAAAAACGATACCGATACTGGACGGAATGAGAGTAAAGTAGAAGACTGGTAGATATTCCATTTCACCTCCCAGCCAATAACGTGAAACCAGTACCATTAATGCGCAGCCAATACCGTGCATCAAGATGGCGGGGACTAGTCCGTAATGCAGCACCTTGAGATAGTCACTGCCCCCCTCAATACTCAACTTACTCGACAATTGCAGAAACGTACGGCACGCCCCTCCAAAAAGTCCTCGAATGCCCATAACAAGCTTCATGGCGACTTCATAGGTTGAGACGCTTGTCGGCCCAACAAATCGGTTCAGCAAGAATTTATTGAACGGGTCGAAGAATATGTTGACCAGATTCGCCCCCTGCAACGCAACGCCCTGACTCAATAAACCAGAAAATAATCTGATTGTTTCGGCTGATGGTTTGAATGATCTCAGATGTTTCATTCTCAAGCGCAACCACGTAGCCAGCAATAAGTCGATTACTCCACCTACCAGCATAAACTTTCCAATATCAACGATGGTCAGCTTATGGAGAGAGTAAGAGCCAAACACAATCAAAGTAAAAACTGCCGGCGGGCCGAAGATTTGTGCCTTGGCGGCAAGGTCGAACCGCCCTAAACTCTCAATGACAGCCACATGGCCTGCCCCCAGTATCTGACAAATCGCGATGAGTACGACGAACACGAGCAACTGTGAAAGTTGACTTTCAATTAGAATATCGCCTCCCCAGTAAACAAAGGTATGTAGGAAAGGCTGTCCGAGGAAAAACGCGGCGGAACCAAGAATGGCCACACCTACTAACGTCACCGTCCACACAGCAGAAAATAGGATGTCTAAACCATGCACAGAATTTGGCTGGCGCTGTAACTCAGCAGCATGCGTAACAGCAATGGTATGTATGCTGTTAAGTAAGGCCACATAAAAAGCCGTGATTGACAGCATGACGGTCAAGTAACCATATGAAACCGCTCCGGCTAGATTTATCGCCAAAAGGAGATTGCCCAATCCGAACAAGAGGCGAACCGCGGCCGAAACTCCTCCCCATGAGGCATTCCTAAATAAATTTGGCATGGAGCAAAGCCCGCGTGCTAAAGGCATTCATGAACAAGGATGGCCAGTATTCCGGTTGAGTTACCGGTGAAATTACTGTCTAGCAGACTCTGGGAAACCTGGGTTGGATGAGACAGCGGTACTCCCAATCCACTCACCTGAGCCAACAAAGCTCTTCCCAGATGAGGTGGCCTCCCACCGTAGGGCCCGCTGGGAGTGAGTGACTTCATGAGTTTTCCGCACCCCCCTCAATATAATGCTCCGTACCGATGTTCACATCGCCGCCACATCATTCACATCGATCTCTACCGCTGCCGCTTGTTGAATCAGATGTACTCCGATAACCAACCGATGTCGCTTCTCTTTCCGTAGCAGAATTCCGTGAATGCCCTGCAAGGGTCCACGAACAACTTCCACTCTCATGCCTTCATGAAGATACGGATGAGGATCATAAGGAAGAACACTGGTCACAAGACGCCGAAGTGCGTCGATCTCAAGCTCTGGAATCGGTTCAGGCCGACTTCCACTTCCGACAATTTCAACGACGCCGATTGTCTTCTGTACCGGCGTCTTTTCGTGCTGACCGAACCGCACAAAACAGTAGCCTGAAAATAACGGAATCTCGATTTCTTTCCTTCGATCCTTCCACTGGCTCAGCCGTTTGACCGTCGGAAGCAGCGGCTCGATTCCCTGTTTATCCAACTGGTCTCGCACCAATTTCTCGTGACGAGACTTCGTTCGAAGGGCATACCAGTTGAGATTGTCTGCCTGGTCCATGTGGTTGATCTCGTCTGTCTGGTCTATCTCGTCGGTTTCGTCTGTCCAAATAGACAAGATAGAGGCCGCCTCGACCAGAGAAACGGTTTTTGATACAGCTTCGCCCTCTCACTTACAGTGAATAAAAAACCGGTGTCTTGCGCGCTTACACCGACAACGTCAGCGCGATAATTTTGCTGTCCGGAACCTGCTGATGCTCCAGTTTGGTGCGGACCCCAGCCTGCTGATCGAAGTTTGCCAGCAGCACCGCATCAAACTGCCATTCCCGCAATACGTCCGACGACCAGACGGGATACGACAGAAACGATTCCTGCCGTCCATCATCCACAAATCCCACCAATGTCATCTGCATCTCGCGGAGGGACAGATAAGCCATCTCCGCAAGTTCACTGGTTCCATAAATGACGACTCGGTTCATTCCATTCCGAGCCATATGAGATAGGGCTTCCCGAAGTCTCGCGCGCATATCGCGATAATGAGACAGTGCGTACTCCATGTGAAGGAAAGTCAGCCTTGACTTCTCAGCAGCCCCTTCTGGCGTCAACACGTAGCGAACACGGTGGGAAGGGATCGTGGTAATGGCGATATGCCCGTTTCGGACCAATCGCTTCAGGTACAAATTTGCAAGCCCCAAGGCCACCCCGAGCTTTGCCGCAAGGGACCGCTGCGTCACCCCGCCGTCTCGCTCCACCTCGGTCAGCAAGAGCAAATCTCGTTGGCCTTGAAGATTCATAGAGTTATGAGCTCTTGGACGGTACGTTCAGGATATGAACATATACGTGCGGTAGAGTCAAGGCCAATAGCGACAACCCATCATATATCCCGCTGACGATTGGCTTTAGACGTGGTGTATGACGAGAGCCGAAGGGGTATCAAGCACCTGTCTAATGGCGGCTGCCACGTTGTCGACCGTGAAATGGTCAAGACAATCCCAATATGAACAAGCGTCACCGATACATTTGTCACAGGTAGGAACATCTGGACGAAGCACGACTCCCGTTCCTAGTGGCTTCCATCTCACCGGCAAATTGTTTCGACGAGGATCAAACAGGCTGACCGTGGGGATTCCCAGCGCTGCCGCCATGTGGGCCGGCCCTGTGGCTCCCGAAACGACCACATGAGCATTGGCGATCACGGCCATGAGCTGGCGGAGCGACAGTTGCCCCATGCAATTCTTGATCTCGGTTGGGATCTTCACAGTAGACAGAGCACTGGATTCAAATTCTTTTTTTTCTGACTCGCTGCCGGTCAACATCACCCCATAACCGGCTTGTGCCAACTCAAAAGCCAAATCCCGGTAAGACTCCGGTCGCCATCGGCGTGCCGAAAAGCCTCCCGGATGAACGACGACTCGTGGACCGGGCAGATTCGCCCACGACGATCTCCCGACAGTTCGCTCGTGCTCAGTGACGAACAGAGTCGGAGGTTGAACCTTTCGGGGACTCAACCCCAGCCCTCTCAACATGTCGACGTTATACTCTGATTCATGTTTTGAAAACTCACTGCGATGTTCATAGATCCGTCGATTCGACAAGGGACTATACCAGCGATAGCCCGTCGCGATTCGAATCGGCACCCGTACCAGCCAGGCTGCCCACATCAGGCGGCGAAACGGTTTGAGAAACACCGCCACCTCAACTCCCTGTGAAAAGGCACGACGCAATTCTGCCAACGGATCTGTCAGCCGAATGGTGCGGACAGCATCCACATCAGGATGGTGCTCAAGCAGCGGCGCCACGGTGGGACTGGTTAAAAACTCGACTCTGACCCCTGGCATGAGTTCCCGTAGTTGCGTTGCCACAGGGAGCGAGAGAAGCACATCGCCGATACCATCGGGACGAACGATCAAGACATTCATTGACATGGGGCGTGAGCCGTCAACTTTGGCCGAATAATATCACCCACGGG